>NZ_JAHGAH010000292.1:0-2965 GCF_030248475.1 Vibrio sp. D173a | reverse complement strand
CAAAAACGCATGAGCAAAGCCAAAGCGAAGTAGATAACTTTGTTGTTCGAAGAGCATTGGCTGCTCACGCAGCCAATAGGATGTTATTGCCTATTGACAGGCAGAAGGCTCATATGTGTTATATTCCTTAACAAGCTTCGAAAGATAATATTCAATACGTTTTAAATAAGAACCTATCACCCTATTTTCATATGTATCAGTATTTTTAACTAGCACTTCTTTTGGTAACTCTGGGTAAGCATAACCTCTGTTATTGAATATGATATTAGCTTCACTTGGAGCCGATGGCGACAGTTTATCTAAGTTTTTGAGTGCCCAATCTACAGAGTCTGGACCTGTAGGTTGCCCTTGCTCAGAAGTATGGAGCTCTTGTTCCCATTGGTATTTATGTTCTCTACGAAAAAAGGAGAATGCTCGAGTTAAATGCTCAATAGACTGCTTAATAATTTCTAACTTACTAAATTCAAATTCGGCTTTATTGTTTAATGAACCAGATATCCTACTTCTTGAGAAACATATTTGAATTGCATCTTCGATATTTTGAGTTAGATAGTTCAACAAATTATCAGCAAGAATTGCATTTTCTCTTCGAGCTAATATCTCTACCACTTTTGTATAGAATTCCCCATTCGTTTTTTCGAAATGAAGAAGCAAGTCACTCTGCCCAAAAAAATTATAGAATAGTTTATTTTCATTTCGATTAGCACCTAAAGAAGATCTAAATACTCTAAAACTATCTTCCCTGTTGGAGAACTCTAACTCCATTGGGATGTCACCAACTGAAACGAATGGTGTTCCTAGGTCCTGAAATACATCATCGCTAATTTTTACAACAAATTCGATGGAGTCTAGCTCCTTAATAGCAACGCGGGAGCTAGACATTAAATCGTGATTGGTTGTATCTCCATAAGAGTCAGCAACTAATCGCCATTCGATCATAAATTTGCACCGAAACTATACATGTTCTGCTTTCCAACAGCTATGATGCGACTTAGCATTTTTTTCGAACGTTCCATCTCGTCTGGAAGAATTGCTAGCAGGTTCTCTAGTCTTTGCCCGAAGCCTTCACCATAGCCATTGAGCAAAGGAATAATGTGTTGGCTTACTGCATAATCTAAAGCAGCATAAGTATTTTCGTACATCAATGGCGATGCCACATCCTGATAAGCTCGGATAGCTTTGAGCTTACGGTATGAAATTAAAATTGGGCTTCCCAATGATGGAGAGTCATCTCGAAGAGTCGTAACAATAGAATGAAGAATACCCTCGATGTTTTCTTTTAGTTCTAGAGATGTCGGCGTAAAGACTTCGATAAACTTCTTACCAGAAATCGGAATCATAGGAGCAGCATTTGTATTGATTTCAGAGATTGCTAGGTCGTAGTTTGGTTCAAATTCATCAAAGTTAATAATAGCTGCACGATCAAGCATTCTCGGAGTAAGTGCTTGAACTGATTCATCTTGGTTTATAGTGCCTAAGAATCGAAGATAACTCGGCAGGTTAAGTGTAGGTTTTTCCATATCACCAGTAGTTATAATACGACGAGACTCAGGATCTGCTATTTCCATGAACGGACTGAAATAGTGCTCCGGCTGAGACAAGTTAAACTCATCGAGTAGCACGATAGAAGCTGCGTGGTCATCTCCAGAGCGAGTTTCTTTATCTAACTGGGAAAGCAGCTCATACATTCCTGTAGATGATGGTACGTAAGACTGAGATAGGGCATTGTAAAAACCTAAAATATCACGAGAAGATGTCCAACCTCTAGCTACGGGAATGTTTAGGAATCGATTACCTAAACCAAGCCCCTGCCCTAGCATTTTTGCCAAAGATGTTTTACCAGTGCCAGGTAGACCACTGAATAGTGTGAACTGGCATTGAGCTACAGTAGTCAAGATATTCGCTGCAGTATAATAATCAGTCTTACGACCTTGGCTATTTAAAGAGTCTAATACAGAGTCTATCAACTCTTCTCTAATCGCCTCATTATCAGCATCTTGGTTAATAGATATCTTAACTTTGTAGTCAATTTTTTTGCTAGGCGTTCTAGGTGTAATACCACATAAAGCATCAACTTCAGGTTTTAGTTTCACTAGTTTTCTTGTCAGCTCATCATTTTCACTTTTCAAAGTTTCCCTGATATTTTCTAGCTGTTGCTCTATGCCCTTATTCCTCTCTTTAGCTCGATCTCGTTCGCGCTCAATTAGCTGAATTTCTTGCTCAAGATCATCTAACGTCTTAAATGTTTTATATTTATTTTCCATCACCAGATATTCATTTTGAAGATGGTCTAGCTTACTTTGAAGCTCAATTATCTGAGAAGAAAGCTGCTCTTCCTTTTCTGCTTCTAACTTAGCTGCCGCCTCAGCGCCACCGACTTCAAGATCAGTTTGAACACGAGCTAGGCGTCTATTTTCTGATTCTAGCTTTTCTTTTTCCTGTCTAAGTAAGGTGATAGCTTTTTTTTCTTCTTCAGCGCTAGTTTGAAGCTCCAGCTTGAACGCTTCCTTCTCACTTTGGAAAAAACGCTCCTTGTTCTCATCAATATAGCGCTCTAAGATTTGATGTCCAACACCGTTTTGGTCTTTTAGAAAAGATTCAAAAATGTCATTTCTCGAAGAGTCCTTAGGCCAACAGTACCTTTAGTAAAATTTCGTATTGCAGAACTTTGAGCGACTTTATTTCCGTACATTGAAATGATTTGATCATCGGTAATAAAGTCGATTTTTTCTTCTGTCTTTTCAGCTAACTTTTTAATATTCCCAACAATGACAGCTGATTGAGTGAATGCGCTTTTGTACGGCTCAATAGTTGAGCTACTGAATTTTCCTATATGGTAGGCTTTGTTGCGTAATTCGGACAGAAAACCAAATTGCCCGAAAATTGAGTGATTATTAAACAACATGCTGAGTTTCAGGCATACCAAGCCCTGTAAGCTTGTTCAGCGCTTTAATCATGGCGTAAG
>NZ_JAHGAH010000291.1:0-2986 GCF_030248475.1 Vibrio sp. D173a | reverse complement strand
TATGAGGGGATCCGCCAGGGCCTTGCATCAGCAATCTTTGCCAAAGGGCACGAAATCAATGTGTTTATATTCTAGTTTTCTCAAATCTGATTTCGTAGGCAAATAACAGATTAGATTTCAATAATATGCTTATTGTTGAATACTTCGCCGTCACTTTAGTTCAATCTCATTCCTTAGCGTTTTCACATTTGCTCTGCAAAACCAACTTAGCAAACATGCTTTTATCTATTTCTTGGATGCTATCCCATGTTTCCATTCACTCGTTAATATCGGTAAGTAGAGTGCCTCCGATTTACCTACAGGTGAGAACTATGAAAAAAATTCGCTATCCATTTGATTTACATGGAACGCTATCGATTCGATACAGGGATAAAGTAAACCCAATTTTCTTGGATACTGATGAAGAGAATCAGTCCATTATCAATATCGACGACTTCGCTGTAAGGTCGTTCAGTTACGATGCTGAAGATCGATTACTTAAGATCTCTTTACAAAAAGCCGTAAACCTCACTGAAATCTCTGACTGCGGCACAGTGTTTACCGGCGTGGAATTAGAACAAAGCAACATCAAACTGGATCTTGTGTACTGCCTATACAACGCGGGCATTATTAGTTCGAATATCTCTTACCCACTTGATGATGCCTCACCCATCGCCACTATTGCAGTCGCAAAACCCTTAACTCTGCACCTAAAGTAAATTTTCGGTATTAAAAAGCCCTCACTCCAACATGAAGTGAGGGCTCTCTATCACTGTTTACATTAGCCGTTATTCGTTGCCTGAGAGTTGGTAGAAGGCTCGTTTTTTCTCATACATAGCCTCGTCTACCATGGAAAATAGATTATCTAGTGAAACATTATCACTCGATGCCCCACCGACAGAGAACTTGAGTGGATGACGCTTGTTCTCCGATAGATCAATCCATTTGTCTTCTTGCGCTTCTTCTAGCGAGCTTATCAATGCTTCCAGCGATTGCTGGCTTTGTTCAGGTGCAATGATCGCGAACTCATCGCCACCGATGCGATAAAGCATCAACTCATCTCGCAATATCGACTTAATCAATTGCGTAGATTTTGAAATCAGCAAGTCGCCTCGATCGTGTCCATAATTATCATTAAGCGTTTTGAGCCCATTAATATCGATGATAATGACTGCCATTGAGTCCCAGCAACCTTTCGCTACCGATTGGCGAGCGAACTCATAATCATCATCAAACGCTTTACGGTTTAGGCACTTAGATAGCTTGTCTCTGCGCGCGAAATCTTCCAGTTCTAACCATGAGTACAACTGCTTTTTGAATAGCTCAAGTAAGATGCGTTCTTCTTCATCTAACGCATAGGTGCCGTAATCAAAATACCCCACCACAGTGCCAGTTGATGAACGCATGGTTTTCACTCTCTCGCCTTTGGGCTTCGTAAAGCTAAAACGCATATCAGACTGAGGTAACAAGCGATTCAAACCCGAGTTAATCACTTCTGGAATAGCGTGATAACCAACACCAGCGTGACTGGTCGTGAAATTAATCAATGTCATCAACTTAGCTTTGTGCGCTTCCTCTCGTGTTAGGTTCACACGCAATTCTGCCGTTTGCTCTTCTACTCTGTGTTCTAGAACTTGGTTAAAGTTCGCTAACTGCGCATTGGTATCTTGAACTTGTTGGTTAGCTTTACGTAACGCATGGTTCCGAATCTCGAGCTCGTCCATGTGATTCGTCAATTGAACCCACAGTGAATCTAAAAGGTTCATAAGCTGCCTAAACTCTTTGAATTGAAAGCGTTTAGGTGTGAGATCTGGCCGCTTATTATTTTTAAAACTACGAACCACCATCGTCATTTCTCGGATTGGTAGGGTCAGCCAACGACTTGCCAAAATTGCGATAACAAGCGTCACTACTAACGTTGCAACAATAATGTTTAACAACTGCTGCTTGGATTGCATCAACTCTTGATCACGAGCAGCGTTAGAAACCGAATGGATCATTATGATTTCTAGGGGCTCAACAAAGTTCCGGTTTGTAACCACGATATCGCTCATGAACTTTGAGCCATCTCCTTTCGTCAAGCTGACATCGCCGTAGTGAAAATTGACCGATTCTTGCTTGTAGAGAAAAGGTTGAGAGATCTGGATCAGATCTTGGTAAGACACCAACACGACCAGATAACCTTGAGGCTCATATTCTGAACCAGGTAACAAAGTGTACGGTAAAAGTGGGCTAACAATCGCAATGCCACTCTGTCCACCTTTATAAACCAAACCTTCCTCAAAGTAAGTGGTGTGGTACATCTTACCTTGCTTATAAAGTGTATCTGCGGCTCTAATTTTGGTTAAAAGGCGGCTGTTCTCTAGATGATAGACAGAGCCGTTACTCTCGTACATCGGCTGCCAATTCTTATCAATGATGTAGGTCGTACTGACGTTCGTTGCAAGCCCTTCAAAGGTCTCAATCATTTGCCAGATAACACTTGAATAAAGCACGTTATCCATGCCTTGTACTAACAGGCGATCCTTTGAATACCAGCGAGTTAAGTTAGCAATGAATGTTAGATCTTCACTGATGGTTTTCTGAATACCTTGATTAGTGTTTTCTAACTTGATCTCTTTTTGCACCAAGAGGTCTGCTTGGTGCTTATCGATCATGCTGATCCCAACCCAATAGGCAGGTAAAAGAGAGCCAGCAACGACAATCAAAGTCAGTATGCTACGCAAACTAATCATGATGACTTCCTACGACGATGGATATGCTGTGAGTGATTTTGGATAAAATCGACAACAAATTGAGCTGCGCTTTTGGCTGGCATCCCCGAACGATAACGCTTATAACCGCGAATAAGCGCTTCCCATGTGACCGCCATTTCGACCGTACTTGGCATCGCATAGGCTGGCGTCAGCTCTTTGTACAACTCGCTATAATAGGTGCTATTTGCATCATGCCATTTACGGTTTATGGAACGGTTCGTGGAAATAAGGTTCTGATTAGGGCGTGTTGA
>NZ_JAHGAH010000290.1:0-941 GCF_030248475.1 Vibrio sp. D173a | reverse complement strand
AGAAGTTAGACCTAAAACTATCCAACTCTTTAGGTGAATCCATTGCCCCAAGTGCTATTCCTCAAGCCAGAAATAGGCAGATTTCGCTCTGATACACCCGTCGATTACATTGGTCACCGCTACTTAACAAATGCATTCGAACAAAGCACTTCACAACATCTATTATTAATTACTTCACTGGGTTGTGATGATAGTTGGCAATACCTTTCAGATCGTGCAAAAGAGGGTTTCGAAACGCAGTACGTGAAAAACACTCGCTGAAGCTTGGCTACAAAGCAGCAAATTGAATTACACGATTCTAAGATCTGGCGGGCTGAAAGATGGTGAGCCAACCCAGATAAGCGAGTTATCACAACATAAAGAAGTTCACGGCCCGATTACACGGGGAGAAGCCGCACGATTAAGCCATGAATTTCTGTTAAGAAATAATGCTAATGGTCAGATTTTCCAGTGTGTTGATCCCAGCATCGCAACTTGTTAACCACACCGGGTTATTAGCAAGTAAAAATTAGAAAGAATAGATGAAAAAAACCGCTTTAAATTTATTAATCGGGTTTTCTTATTACTTGATAGAAAGAGATTCCAACCCCTTTCATGCTTCCACTACCAGCCCTCATTTAGCTCTTTCGTGCGCTGAATAGTTTCTGTAATTAGGCAGTCGTGTAAATCCTCTAACCCACCAGAGCCACTTTCACTATGATAAAACATGTCACACTTAGCATCTCTGTATTGAATCCATAATCGTTGGGTTTTTCTTAAATCTTCTTTACGAAAATCTTGGATTCTCGCCATGTATTGCTTATAAGCCGTATTGAGCAACTTATCCCTTTTCGATAATTCCTCATTCATACATTTAACAACGGCTGGACTATAGGCTCCCAACGTATCAATGCACTGATCAAACTCTTTACTGTAATCGGCAAACGCAATGTTAAAGGAGG
>NZ_JAHGAH010000029.1:0-97052 GCF_030248475.1 Vibrio sp. D173a | reverse complement strand
ACCCAAGTAACCTCGAGATGCTAGGTTCAGCGAGAATGACTTGGTTTGTAGACGCGGCGGCGATTTAAAGATCTAGTCACTCTAAATCAAGAATCGACAACAAAGTATACAAGCCAAGACAGCTCGCCCTTCGGGAGCGTGTCATTGACCCGCTTTTTTATTAAACCAATGGCTGCGTCAAACAACTTGGAAAGAGCTGGCTATTACGCGGCGTCGTTTTCCTTGACCTCGAATCAATGACAACGCTCTGAATCCTGCATCTTGAAGTCACTTGGGTATAGAACGTAGTTTCTTTCGCTGCCTTCCAACGTAGCGCTTCCGGTTATTGGAGCGTTGCATTCTGAACGCCCTTGTATTCCAAGTCCACGATCAAAAAAGCCGATGAATTCACATCGGCTTCTACATAGCTTTTGGCTCTTACTCAGCGAAGCTTTCCCGAAGGACGAAGTCCGTTCTCGCTTCTCGAAGCACAGCGTTATCTTTTCTACGCTTTCTCAGCAAGGATGATTCGTAGAGTGCGGCGTAGTGGCTCTGCTGCACCCCATAGAAGCTGGTCACCTTCAGTGAACGCGTTTAGGAAATCATCACCCATTGCCATCTTACGCAGACGACCAACAGGAATAGAAAGCGTGCCAGTTACTTTTGCCGGCGTTAACTCTTGAGCGGTGATGTCACGATCATTTGGAATCACTTTCACCCAATCGTTGTGCGTCGCGATGATTTCTTCGATCTCATCCATTGGCACGTTTTGCTTAAGCTTGATAGTCAATGCTTGGGAGTGACAACGCATCGCACCGATACGAACACACGTCCCATCGATTGGCACTGGTGCATCTTGGAAACCAAGGATCTTGTTCGCTTCTACACCTGCTTTCCATTCTTCCTTGCTCTGACCGTTGTCGCGTTTAACGTCGATCCAAGGAATCAAAGAGCCCGCTAGCGGCACACCAAACTTATCGGTTGGGAATGAAGAGCTGCGCATTGTATCCGCAACTTTTTTATCGATATCCAGAATAGAACTTGCTGGGTTTGCCAATTCAGAGCTTACAGAGTCGTTGATTACGCCCATTTGGGAGATCAGCTCACGCATGTTTTGTGCACCTGCGCCAGACGCAGCTTGGTACGTCATTGCACTTGTCCACTCAACTAAGCCTTTCTCGAACAGACCACCAAGGCCCATTAGCATCAAACTTACTGTACAGTTACCACCAACAAACGTATTGGTGCCACCGTGAATGCCTTGTTGAATTTGCGCTAGGTTTACAGGATCTAGAGTAATGATGGAGTCTTCTGCCATACGCAGTGTCGAGGCCGCATCGATCCAGTAGCCTTTCCAACCAGCTTGGCGAAGTGCTGGGTAAACTTTCTCTGTGTAACCGCCACCTTGACACGTAATCACTGCATCAAGTTGTTTTAAACTGTCAATATCGAACGCATCTTGAAGTAGACCAGCTTCTTTACCTACCTGATTGTTAGCAAAAAGGGGGGCTGGGATACCTATTTGAGACGTGCTGTAGAAAACTGGCTCGATTAAGTCGAAATCTTTCTCTTCGACCATACGCTGCATCAGTACCGAACCGACCATGCCGCGCCAACCAACTAAACCTACTCTCATTGCATTAACTCTCCATGTATATTTTTGAAACTCTCTCCATAGTTCAATTTTCGACACAAAATCTCAAGCCCTAATTTGCAAATAAACGCAACTTTTTTAACGTTTGCCGCGATTTTTTATAATCCAAGTTATTTTCTTCTCTTTTCTTCTTGATTATTCGCCTGATCCTGCTTGGAAAAGTGCTAACTCTCCACAGTAAGGTCTTACCATTCAATGATAAAACAACATTTGCAGCACATATTTTTTACATTACAAAACATTTCCAACCATTAACATTAAAGTTTTTTAGTTATTAATTTCACAAGCAAACGTTTCTGCGGATGAAAGTCAAGATAAAGCACCAAATGTTCGAAATATAATTTTTGTTAATGTATGTTATGCCCGATTAAAACAGGGAGCGGCCTTCCTCTATTGCTCCATGAACGACAGAGGCACATATGAAGCAAGTTACAACACGTCTTCCTAGTCTGATACAGGTAATTATCTCGCTAGGTTTGTTTCTTCTTTTGGCATTTTCATTTACTGCCAAATTAGACCTTCCAATTCAGCTCGCGCTGTACATCGGTTGGTTCATTATTATGCTATTGGGCCTAAGATTAGGTCACCAATACAAAGACCTTGAAAAAGCAGCCTTAAATGGCATTTCTAATGGCCTTGGTGCCGTGCTTATTCTTCTTGCTGTTGGTGCCTTGGTCGGTACTTGGATCTCAGGCGGTATCGTACCAACTATCATCTATTACGGTTTGAAAGCGATTCACCCTTCTATCTTCTTGCTAGCAACAATGATCATCTGTTCTTTGACAGCACTGGCGACTGGCACATCTTGGGGTGCAGCAGGTACAGCTGGTATTGCGATGATGGGTATTGGTCAAGGTCTTGGTGTTCCAGCACCAATTACAGCAGGTGCAGTGCTATCGGGCTGTTACTTTGGTGACAAGATGTCTCCACTTTCAGATTCAGTAATCCTTGCTTCTTCTATGTCGAATGTAGAAGTGGTTGAGCACATCAAAGGTATGCTGCCTATCGCGCTGATCAGCTACATCATCACTGGCATTATGTTTACCGCATTTGGCTTCCACTTCGCTGGTAAAGTTGACATGAGCCAAGTGGATTCGGTTATTCAGGCAATGGAACAACAATTTTTCATTACGCCTTACTCCTTTGTCCCTGTTATCATCGTATTGGCTTTGCTTGCGATGCGTATGCCTTCTTTCCCTGTGATTAGCTTTGGTTCTCTGCTAGGTATTATCTGGGCAGTGATGATCCAGGATGTAGACTTCCTGACAGCATTCAACACAGCTTGGGCACCATTTGCGATTTCTTCAGGCGTAGATTTCATTGACTCAATTCTAAACCGTGGTGGTATGTCTTCTATGCTAGGTTCTGTTGCGGTGATCGTGTTTGGCCTAGGCTTTGGCGGTCTACTAGATAAGGTTGGCGTACTAGAAACGATTGCAAAACTGTTCGAACGACGTGTTCAAAGCGCAGGTTCACTGGCAACCAGCACAATTGGCACGGCCTTCATGGGTAACGTATTCGGCTCTGCGATGTACGTATCACTGATTCTTACTCCTAAGATCTGTGCAAAGAACTACGACCGCCTTGGCTACAAACGTAAGAACCTATCTCGTAACGCAGAGTTTGGTGGCACATTGACATCCGGTATGGTGCCTTGGAGTGATAATGGTATCTACATGGCGAGCATCTTGGGTGTAGCAACATTGTCGTATGCACCGTTCATGTGGCTGAGCTTCGTGTGTATCATCGTAACCATCTTTACTTCTTACATGGGCTGGTTTGTTGATAAATGCGAACCAACAGCTCCAGCAACAGAAGAACAAACAGAAGCTGAACTCAAGCAACAAACAGCTTAAGGCTTCAGCTTTCCATAGATAGAAACCTTCCATAAATAAAAAAGGACCGATGATTCGGTCCTTTTTTGTGTCTGCTATTTGGTGTTGTGACTTCTAGACGATTACGCCGATTTAGTGCTGGCTCTTGCCGCAGAGCGCTTACCCAAAGCATAACCAAGCACGAGAGGAGCAAAGAAGATCACTAGGATAAACAGAATAAAATAGATGATGGTGCTCTTTACTAGCTCAATCAACTTATCCATTGCTAGGTTCACCACTTCTTGCGAAACATGGTCGAGGTTCTGAGCAAACTTCTCCCGCTCGTTTGTGATGATTTGAGCGATCTCTTGGCGCTCTCTTGCCACCATTTGCTCTAAAGCCTGACGCTCTTCACCCAACTGAGACAAACGTTCTTCTGTTTTTTGGTCGATATCTTCCACTAGAGGTTGAAGTTGCACGGCCATCTGCTCCGCTAAGTTGCGCATGTACTCAGGGTTGTTATCGATAAAGTCTTTCAACGACTCAGAAGTCACCTTCAAGCTGTTTAGTGCTGCGTTGACTTGTTCAATGCTTGCTGAACTGTTGAGCGCCAACAACTGAGCTTTCCAAGTCATGATCTTTGGTGTTTGCTCAGAGACCAAGCTCAAACGGTCAGACACATCACCGATGGCCTCTGGCATCGTACCTAAAGTCGTTACCGCCTCTTCTTCGCTAATTTGGTTAGCTTCTAACCAAGCACGATATGCAGGCGTACGAATCATACTTAGATCCGCAAATGGATACTTCTCAACAAAGCCAGCGACAAACACTTTGGTGTTTTCGTATACGTCTTTCTTCAATAGCGATTTGGCTAACTTGTCGACTTCTTTAGCTAGGTGTACAGACACTTGTTTGGCTTCACCTGTCGTGAATAGACCTTTGCCTGCTCCTTCACTGTAGAACTGGTTCATCTGGTGAGTGAACACCCACGTATCGATCAGCGCAGCCATTGGTGACACTTGGTAAGCCGCAGCTTGAAGCCCCTCTTCCGCATTGATTTTCCAAAGCAAGATATAAGATTGGTTTACTTTATCGCTTGGTTCGTAGTTTTCGTGCAGCACGTCGGCGGCTTGCTCAACTTGAGCAAAGAATTGCTGAGCATATTCACGCGTCATAATGCGCATATTCAGCTCTTGCTTGGTTAGCGGTACAGTTTGGCTGTCGATCTTCACTTCTAACAGAGAACACCCTGAAAGACTCAAAACTAAACAAGCCACTATCAATGAGGACAGTCGGCGGATGGACATGAAATTACCTATGGTCAAAATATGTAGAACAGGAACAGTAACGGACCAAGGCATCAGGTTCGCGAGCGCAACGTGATACCTTAGTCTTTGTTATTTTAAGTCAGAGTAATATCAATCTGTTAGTACTTCTCGAATGTTTTCACTATTGAGAACTTTATCTGCAAAAAGTGTCGTTTCCTGCAATACCTGTTCTAGCAAATCAAGCTTGTCATCCGTAACCCGCTCTCCCTGCTTTATCAACGATTCAATATCACCAGAAATATAGTGCAGAGGCATGGCGCCTATACTGCCAGATACCCCTTTCAAGCTATGAGCGATTCGCTGCGCCTGGTCTTTGTCTTTCTCTTCTGTGACCAATACGCGAAGCTTTATACCATCTTCTGTGTGGTCTTGGATAAAGACCTCTAACAGCATGCGTACCGAATCTTCGTCGTCAGATAAAGAATCCAACATTTTCTGGATATCAATATATGGCTCATTGATTGAGAGAGCATCATCCTCAGTGTGGACGCTCTCAACGGAAGGTTGCATAACATTTTGTTCTTTCGGGCAAAGGAAATCAGCATGAGTTTCTTGTTCATTTTGCCCAACAAACGCAGGTTTCCTTTCTTCAAAGCCGGATACAACAGGAGATGGATGAGAAGTCTCCCCTTTCTCCTGAACTGAGGTTAAGGCTGATTGCGAGGTGGGTACTTTTTTAGCAAACACTGCCCACGAATAAGCAGCGAGTAAGGAGCCACTGACTAACGTTAAACAAGTAATATAAAACGTCAACTTGCGTTCAAGAGAGCCAATGACAGAAGCCAATTGATTTGGCAGTTCAGGATTAAGCAGTTGATTCGACAAATGACTGCCTTGCGCATGAGCAGCAAGCACGCTGGAAGTTTGGTCTAATCGGCGTTGAAATGAAGCTAGCTCTTTTACATCGAGACCTTGGGACGCCGTGAACAACAAATCTAACTCTTGGTAGGTATCTGTACTGGTCGCAGCATCGCTAAACATCGCTTCCAATACCATGGCGCCCAACCGGTAATACATTGTACGCAGCTCAAGGGAGTTGCTGCCTGATTCACGACTGTTGTGTAGCTGATCGGCCAACGCAACCAATTCACTGTCACTGCCAATAAAGGTTCTCGCACCTTCAAGAAAACGGTCGGTTAAGTAGAAGAGTTGCGTTAAGTCTGGAGCCCCCAACAGATGAGAGTGCTCACTTTCTAATTGTAAGCGCACAGCATACACAAGCTGAAGTTTGAGGGACACTTCATCGACATGTTGAGCACGATAAGGAAGCTCAAAGTTAAAAATATTACGAACTTCATCAATTTTACTGCTGAGTTCATCAACCGTAGAGATTGTGCGAATGGTCTGCTGCGCTTGCAACCAAATACTCACCGCGAATACGCACCACGCGGCAAATAAAAACCAAGCAGATCGTCTTATTCCCTCTTTGAATTGCAGCAACGCTTATCCCTCAACTCTTTGTTTTTAGTCACAAGCATATACCATGAATTACGCCATAACTGTGCGCGTACTTCACAGAAAAAAGAGAGCATCACGCTCTCTTTCTTAAATTAGTTACGGCTTAACTGATCTTTTAGGTTTGGTGGCGTCCCTTTGATCGTCAGCGTGTCTGTCTCTGGATCGTAGAAAATACGCTCGCCAAGCAACAGGCTATCAAAGCTGATGTTCAAACCACCGCCGGCACCAACGTACTTCGTTAACTTGCGTACCGTTGAGCGGTCACCAGGGAAAGATTCTTCCAACTCGTATCCTTGCTCTTTGGTAAAGTCCATAAAGCTGGTGCCGTCTTGGCTCGGAGGCAGCTCTCCGGACAGTTCAGAAATTTGTACTTCGTCGCCCGATTTGATTTGATCGTTGCAGTAGTTGTAAACCTGCTTTTTGTACTCGTTCGCTTCTTGCTTCTCTAATTTTGAGTCTGCGCAGAAGTCTTCTACCGCCTGCATCAGTACTTGGTTTTGCTGTTTAGTGTCTAAGCCCACATCCGCCTGCAGAAAATCTAGGAAGAAGTCTGCCACTTTACGACCAACACGACCTTTAATGTAAGAAAGGTAACGGTTTGACTCACGGTCAGTATCGTAGCTTGAAAGGTCTATACGTGCAGCGATGTCCATCTTAGTAATGTCTAGGTAATCCGTTGCATCAATATCTAAGCCTTCTGTGACTTTCAGGCTTTGATTCATTGGTAAGATACCGATAAACAGATAGTCCGTAGCTAAGCTTTGGTACTCAGCAAACACTAAGATACCTTCGTCAGCAAATGGGTACTTAATCAGCTCTTCTTTCAGGCGATTTGCACTAATTTGTGAGAAGTCATAGAAATCTCTCTCTCCTTTGCGCATTTCTTGAAGCCAAAATTGAAATTCGCTGTCAGATTGGAAAGAGCCGAAACCTTTACCTGCTTTAGAGTGGAATACGCGATGCAGTTCCGCGACAAGGTTTTCAGTAGAGGTATCGTTTTCTAACGACGCCGGGCGAAGTTTAACAACCAGTTCGTCCTGATCGTTTTTGCACAATTGATGCAGAATAACATTTGAAAGATGAAGGCTCATAGTGATTTTATCTTGCTACAAGGTTTAAGTTGTTGGGCATTGTAGGTTATCATAAGCCGATTTTACTATCATTATTAGAGTCTTTATGCCGATTACATCTAAATATACTGACGAACAAGTAGAGAAAATTCTTGCTGAAGTAGGCGCTGTTCTTGAGAAACACGCTGCCTCTCCTGAGTTGACGCTAATGATTGCGGGAAATATCGCAACGAATGTCTTAAATCAACAAGTTGCTGCTTCACAACGCAAAGTTATTGCTGAAAAATTTGCTCAGGCATTAATCTCTTCTCTTGAAGTGCCAAAAGCACACTAATAACGGATAATAGAACAAGTACATGGTAGACAGCGGAAACTCATACGGCGAACGCGTATCCCGACTAGTTGGTTGGGGTCACTGGTTTGCATTCTTCAACATCGTCGCTTCGATGTTGATTGGTACACGCTATATCGTTCAATCCCCCTGGCCAGAGACCCTAATGGGGCAATTCTATCTGGCAGTGTCTTGGGTTGGTCATTTTGGCTTCCTTGTTTTCGCCCTGTACTTACTGGTTCTATTTCCGCTGACGTTTGTCCTGCCATCTCGGAAGTTATTCCGTTTGGTGGCAGTGATATTCGCAACGGTCGGCCAGACCGTCCTTCTGATTGATACCCAAGCGTATCAGTCGATTAATTTGCACCTGAACCCTGTGGTTTGGGAGCTGTTGTTTAGCGAAGATAAAAGCGCGATCAGTTCTGATCTTCAGCACCTTTTCGTGGTAATGCCGCTTATTTTCCTCGTTCAACTTGCTCTGTCTGAGTGGGTTTGGCGCAAACAACGTAAACTGTCTCACAAACACGTTGGTCGTCCATTGGCTGCCGTGTTCTTCTTAAGCTTTATGACCAGCCACTTGGTTTACATCTGGGCTGATGCTTACTTCTATAACCCAATTACTAGCCAGCGCTCTAACTTCCCTCTGTCATACCCAATGACAGCGAAGAGCTTTATGGAAAAACATGGTCTTCTTGACCGTGAAGAGTACCTTAAGCGTTTGGCAGAAAACCAAGGTAACATCGACTTAGTCAGCTATCCGCTTGAGAAACTAGAATTCAACCGTCGTGGTAACAAGTTAAACGTACTGATGATCAGCGTGAATAACCTGCGGGCAGACGCGCTAAACCAAGACGAAATGCCGAACTTGTACAAGTTTGCGCAAGATAACCAAAACTTCACTAATCATTACAGCTCAAGCAACGACAGTTACGGTGCGTTTGGTTTGTTCTATGGCTTACCAAGCAGCTACGCGAGCAGCATCAAAGCGCAAGGCAGTGCACCAGTGCTATTAGATGTATTAAAAGATCAGGATTACAGCTTTGGTCTATTCAGCGGTAATGGTTTTGAAGACGATCTGTATTCAGAGGTCATCTTCCGTGGCTTGAATCTGGCTAATGATCTCGATGGCACACAAGCTCATACCGACAAACAGTCTATCGCGGCTTGGAACTTATGGCTGACCGAACAAGCGAATCAGCCTTGGTTTAGTTACATCGAAGTCACTACCGTCGATAACTTTGAATCAGAGCCAATGGCGGCGAATGAAGAAATGCCTGCTAGCGAACGATTCAAGAAAGCTTACGAGCAGTCGGTGAAGTCGGCAGATAAAACGGTTGCAGAGATCATCGCCGATTTGGAATCAAAAGAGTTGCTGGCAAACACTATTGTGGTCATTACCTCTAACCACGGCAGCGAGTTCAACGAAACCAATACCAACAGCTGGGGTGCAAACAGCAACTACAGCCGTTACCAACTGCAAGTTCCTATGGTCATTCATTGGCCAGGTATGCTACCTGCAGAGTTTACACACAGCACTAGCCACCTAGACTTGTCTGTAACCCTTCTGCAAGACATGCTGGGTGTTTCTTCAAACCCATACGATTACAGCAGTGGCCGCAATTTATTTGATGAAAGCCGCCGTCGCTGGATCCTAGCGGGCGATACTCGTGAAATAGCGCTGATTACCGGTTCTCAAACCACAGTTATCGACAAATTCGGTAACTACAAGCTGTATGACAGCAATTACAAGCGCTTACGTGAAACATCACCTAAGCTTCCTGTACTAATGCAAGGTTTGACAGAACTTCAACGCTTCTATTCGAAAAGTAATTAATTGAACAAAAGCTCTCTACCGGGAGAGCTTTTTTGATTCTTTTCTCTGCAAACAACACAAAATCGAGCAGTAATCATCCAAACGATTCATTTTGGGGTTTACAAGATTTTCAAAGCCTTATATTATGCGCCTCAACAACGGAGAGATGGCTGAGTGGTTGAAAGCACCGGTCTTGAAAACCGGCATACGTTAATAGCGTATCTAGGGTTCAAATCCCTATCTCTCCGCCACATTTAGAAAGCTCGTTGAGAAATCAACGGGCTTTCGTCGTTTTGGCACTTGGGAAATTACGGGATTTCTAAATCCCTCCTTGAATGCAAGCCCAGCACTCGCGCCACATTTAGAAAGCTCGTTGAGAAATCAACGGGCTTTTTCGTATCTGAAGGCTTAAAGAGGGATTTAGACAAATCCCTCCTTGAATGCAAGCCCAGCACTCACGCCACATCCAGAAAAAGCCTGTCTAATCCTCGAAGCACTTTTCAATACGCAAGAAAAAAGCCCACTAATATTTAGTGAGCTTTAATCGTTAGGTATTCGAATGGAAAGGTTAGTTTCCTTTTGCTGCTTTAATCCTTTTATCAAGGTCTGGGTGGGTACTCAACCATTCAGGCAACTCTTCATAACTTTGGTTACGGAACAGTTCAAACATCTCAGCCATCGGCTTTGTGTCGCCATAAATCTTGAGCATTGCCTCTCTTGCAAATGCATCGGCTTGTATTTCGGCATCTCTGGAGTAACCACTGGACAACACAAACACACTTGCGCCGGCAAGATTGTCCACGATGCCAGAGCTTTCACCAGTTAAAAGAGCGACACCAACAGAAAGGACACTCGAATACACCAACCTCTTTAGCATGTGGCGATGATGAATATGACCAAGCTCGTGAAGAATAATACTGTCCAGTTGTTGCTGGTTTTTAGACAGCGAAACTAATTCATCGAGCAACACAATCTTTCCACCGGGTAAGGCAAACGCATTCGCTCCTAGCTCAGAAGATCGAAAAACAATCTCTACTTGGTAAGGCAGAGCCTCTAACTGTGTTAAGTGCTGCTCTACCCTACTTCGAATGGCTTCTTGTTCGGCCTTACTCAGCTCGCTCGGTTCCCAACGGGAATCCAAACTTTCGAGTACCTTTTCACCAAGTACAACTGAGACACTGTCAGGAATCGCGTATGCGACTTTGTCGCTCACCCAAGGAAGCGCGTAATAATACCCCCCGAGCACAACGGCAATACATGCCATCACAGACACTACCCACGCAAGCCAGTTTGATTCTATTTTGTCAACGAAGCTCGATCTTTTATTTGCCTGTAGCCATCGAGACACTTCATCAGTCCGTTCGGTAACAAAAACCCAACCATTGGGCAGCTTAAATCTGACGGGTAAGTTACCAACTGGAGCAGTAACCTCTGCATGCTGCTGATCACAGCTGAAGATATTGTCAGCAACAATCAAGCTCAGCGAGTTGGTTTGAGCGACATTCAATATGGCTTGATGTCGCTCAGAGCTTTTTGGTGGAAACGCGGTCCCTTTAAACTGCATTAACCGATCCCAACTCCAAGATCGAAGGCTTGTGCCACTTCATCAGAAATCGCTGATTTCACTTTTGAATCTTGGGCTGCTGCTTTAAGTTGGCTCATGTCTCCAACGACAACCGTCTTATCAGCAACATAGCGAGAAGTACGAACCATTACCCATGGTCTCGCAATACTCAAGGTCACAACTTGTAATAAGAAGTTTGAGATAATCAGCCACATGTAGCCATCAACTGTATAGGTAGACTTAAACGTAAAGTTATTTTCTTCTTGTCCTTCTTTTTCTAGCTTCATTTGAGAGAACAAGTAGTTACGAGTTCTTGTTGCTGTGTATGCCGTCAAGCCGATGGTTAGGCCAATCATACCAAGGTACATGACAACCATCGTAATGATAGGGCTAGATTTATTCAGTGAAGCCAAGTCGCCCGCTGCAGCTTCCATGAGCCCTGAGCTCCCAACCATTACAATGACCGCCACAATCGCAATCGCGACAGCCGTGCTAAGACCAATTGCTGCGGCTTTCAGGTAGGTTTTTACAAAGAAACTGGTTTCAAGTTCACCACTAAACTGCCAATCACCATAACGGTAGCCATTAACAAAGTAGCGTTGAACGCCAACCACAACCCAACCATAAAGTGCGGCCATAACGACGACTGAACAAAGTCCTAAAATAACCGACGCAGCTTGCGAAACGCTCGCAACCGCTACACAGATAACAATGAAAACCATGACCGCCAGCGCTGCACCGAAGCCTCGGCCAAGTATGGTGATGTATGCATCTTTCAGTGACGAATTAAAAGAGAAGTGAACATTGCGGTAACTCGTCATTGCAGAATCAAATCTTGCGTTGCTCCATAACAACCAAGGAAGAGCAACATAAAACAGAAGTAATAGAACAAGTGCAAGTTGGGGAATAAATGAGTTTGCGATACCCCACACCAATATAATCGCCAACGCGACTAAACGCCCCTTTAAGATTTGCATTGGCTCGGCATGATACTCAAAGTTATCACCGTCGATGCACGTGTTACCGTAGAAGTAGCGTTTTGTTCTTACTTTGGCCCAAGCAGAGTAAATTCCAAGTGTAACGATAGAAAGTAGAACATTGACAATCCAGATGCCAAAAAACTCTCCCCCTCGTCCTTTAAATGAGATGGTATTGGAAATGCGTTGATGGTTCATATACAGTCCGAATAGTTTATTTAATTTTATGAATTTAAAGACATTATCCTATCTCATTCATAAATTGATAAACTTGACTGCCATAAGCAAACCAAACGTCATTTATCTATAAAATACATATTAAATATGCCCTATAATTCACCTGAAAAATAATTTAATAGCCAATTTCGCGCAAATGAAAGCAGTTAAAGTGATAAAAACCATCTATTCAGTGAATTTAATCAACAATAGTTCATTATAACTAAAAAACTCAAAGCCTGAGGTGTCACCTTACCAATCAACAGGTTAGTTGCTGATTACATTTTCTGTCAGGTGAATTATAAAGTGTTTGTAACTACCGAAGAGTTATCAGACGGCCTATTATTCTCCTCGGCATATCGCAGAAGCATCTTACTGCATAAGCTAAATCCATCCATTTGTTGTTTTAGACAACGTCAAAGGCTAGGAAAATAAAATTGGGAAAGGATTCCCAGCTCTAAATCCCATTCGAATATTCACAGCCATTACTGGCTAATATCGTCTTCATCGCGCTCCCACGGTACAGGTAACACTGGTTGATTTTGTTTTTCATGCAACGCTTCTATCAGCTTTCGATCAACCTCTGCAAAATATAGATCTTCGATTGCTTTTTCCCGTAGTCGCAACTTTTCCGTAAAATCCATATGCTGCAACCTCACTTTTGACCTTGCCCACTTTAAGTGTAGGTTCTGATCGTCACCCAATAAAAAAGGCGAGACTTCTGAGTCTCGCCTTTCCACTATTGCAGGGTTTTTATCGATGTTTATAAACGCGTTCTGCTGCATCGATAAGCTGCATATGAATAGGCACCAAATCCGCATGCTCACTTCGGTAACCACCACCAACAACTGCGGCAACAGGAATGCCTCGGTCTTTCATCAACTGCATTAAGAAGCGGTCTCGCTCAAATATCCCTTCTGTTGACACGTTGAAATAGCCCAGTTCATCGTCGGTATGAATATCCACGCCTGCGTCATAGATGACCATATCGGGACGGTGTAAGTTGATCGCCATTTGGACGACTTCTTTAAACGTCATCAGGAAGGTTTCATCGTCAGTATCACGACGAAAAGGAACATCAAGATCGGAATCTGGTTTCCTCGCAGGAAAGTTCTTATCACAATGAAACGATAACGTGATGATATCTGCCTCATCCTTACACAAGGTGGCAGTGCCGTCACCATGATGTACATCGCTGTCAATAATCATCACTTTGTCGACATGCTCATGCTCAAGCATGTGCTTCGCCGCGATAGCAAGATCATTGAAAAGACAAAAGCCACTGCCAAAGTCTTTATGCGCATGGTGATAACCACCACTGAGATGAATGGCGATACCATGCTCTAGTGCTTTCTCTGCCGTTAACACTGTACCCGCTGTTGATGTCAGCGTTCGTGTTATCAAAGCTTCACTCCACGGAAAACCGATCCGACGCATTTTTGCCGCGGGCATTGCACCAGTCACTAATAGGTCTACATACTCTTCACTGTGAACACGTTTAATTTCATCCGTACTTAGAGGGGTTGGTTGGAAGAACTCAATTTTTCCTCCCCAATCTTCGCTCCCTAACTTTTCCAATACCGCTTGATGCAGGTGGTGATATTTCATGATTGGGTAACGGTGGCCTTCCGGCAGATCAAGTTGTGAGTAAATGGGATGATAAATCAGAGGCAGCATGAGACATTCTTTTCATAAATCTTTGTGAAATAGTACCAACTTCAAGCGTTGATTAAAAAGGAAATTAATTGATAATGATTTTCAATATCAATTAATTTCCTTTTGCTATGAATAAAACCCTATATACGATTCTTGGCGCTTTCTTTGGCTCTTTCTTTGCGATGTCCCTGTTTATGGCGATGATGTTCAGCGCGTGGTGGTTGGTTGATTTTATCGCTTTGAGCTAACACAATGGTCCTGTCTTAAATTAACCTCACTGAGTCAAATAGATAGGTACGAACATGAGTCAAACAGTCTTTATTACTGGTGCAAACCGTGGGATCGGCTTAAGTTTAACTGAACTGTATTTGCAACAAGGCGATCAAGTACATGCGACTAGCCGTAACCTTGCAGAAAGCAAAGAGCTTCAAGCATTAGCGTCGACCTATGCCACACTGACGTTACACGAATTAGATGTGACGAATTACCCGCAAGTTGCCCAACTAGCAAAAGAACTCCCAGCCATCGATCTTCTGATCAACAATGCAGGCTACTACGGGCCTAAAGGCTATGGCTTTGGTAAGACAGATGTTGAGGAATGGCGAAAGGTCTTCGAGATAAACACCATCGCACCACTAAAGTTGGTTGAGGCTTTTTATCCGCTTTTACAAGCAGCTAGCACGAAGAAGATTGCCTGTATCTCATCTAAAGTCGGCAGCATGACAGAAAACACCTCCGGCGGTGGTTATATCTATCGTTCTTCTAAAGCGGCGCTCAATTCTGTTGTGAAAAGCTTATCTAATGATTTAACAAGTGAAGGTTTCTCCGTACTTGCGCTACACCCGGGTTGGGTACGCACTGCTATGGGAGGGCCTAACGCCCTTATCGAACCCCAAACCTCTGCGGCAGGGTTAGCAGAAGTGATTGCGCAAAGTACCCAAAAAAACTCCGGTCAGTTTATTAATTACGACGGAACTCAACTGCCTTGGTAGATTTTACAAATCAATAGCTTATGAAGCATTAATGAGAAGCGTGTTGTTTCATCACTATACCCTGCCAACCTTACTCCCATGACTTAGCTTGATTTTCACCACTTTCAAACCAGACTTAGTGATGACATCCACCATTAAGGAGAGTAACTATGGCTGCAGATAAAGATCTGGTCAATTTCAGTGAAGATCATGAGCTCAATTACTGCTTAAGAAGTGCAGGGAAACGTCAGACTCAAGAGAACAGAGATGCGCTTGTCGACTTGGGACGACAAGTAAAACAGAATTTAGGGAAGCGTGTCTTAACGCAAGACGACGTGCGTGGTGCAATCCAAAACAATGATGACTTGTTTGATTAGAGCTGTTTGAATACAGATAGGTCATTACATTGAAATACAAGGCGGCATTCTTTGAGCTTATACGCATTAGATTGCCGCTTTTGCTTCATTCAGCTGCTATGAAGACTTCCGCTTCCCTGAGCTTGATTTCGACACACCGCCCTTCGAATAGCTGCGTTTTTTACGTTTGAATGCCGGGCGCTCGACTTTAGGCAAATGACGTAGCGAATCAGGAATCGGGCCCGATTTCACCTCTCCCATTAATCCATCGATGCGCTGCTCTAACGCTTGCATGAAAGGCTGATACGCTTGATTTCGTTCTGCCATTCCTTGCAACTGGTGTTCCCAGTGCGCCGTCATATCAGGATAGGTCGCATCCATTGGTAGGGCATGAATCAAGCCTCGCCCCGCTGGTGAGCTCAAAATGGATTTACCTTGACGAGTTAGCAACTGACGTTTAAAAAGCGTATCCAGAATACCGGCTCGAGTCGCTTCTGTTCCTAAGCCATCGGTGTCACGTAGGATCTTCTTCAGTTCTTTGTCTGCAACATAACGAGCGATACCTGTCATGGCCTGAAGCAATGTTGCTTCTGTAAAATACTTTGGTGGCTCAGTCTTACGATCTTTGATTTCACCTTCTCGGCAGGTCAACACCGTGTCTTCTGCGAGTGGCGGGACAGCATCAATGCCATCGTCTTCTTTATCCGTTTTTCCCATTAACGCTTTCCAGCCTGGAGAAACCAGTTGGCGACCTTTGGCGATAAATGTACCACCAGCAATATCAAACACCAATTTAGCCTCGGCATATACCGCCGCTGGATAAAATTGCATCAAGTATTGACGAGCAATCAGTTGATAAACCTTCATCTCATTGCCAGATAACGCATTCACATTTGCCTGCTTCGGCGTTGGAATGATCGCATGGTGGGCATCGACTTTCTTGTCGTTCCACGCCTTGGACTTAATCGATAAGTCTGCACCTTGCACTGCGCTTTGTAGTTCTTTGGCATTGTTAGCGATAGCCGATGTAACAGAGCCTGCTTGCGAGTAATGCTCCAATGGTAAGTAACGACAGTCCGAACGTGGGTAGGTAATGAGCTTATGCTTTTCATACAGCGCCTGACAAGTGTCCAATACCTGCTGAGCACTCATGCCATAGCGTTTTGCCGCATCAATCTGCAGTGCGGATAACGAATACGGCAGCGGCGCTGATTGCTTGGTTTGCTTCTGTTCAGACTCGGTCACTTTGGCAGGTTGATTGGCTATGCGGTTTGCTACGTTCTCAACCAGCTTTCTGCTCAACACCCGCCCTTCTTCGTCCTGCCAAGGCTTACACGCTTCGCTTGGTTTCCAACGAGCGCGAATATCAAATGCGCCATTTTGATCTTGATAAGGAATTAAAGCATGCAGAGTGAAGTAATCTTTGGGTAAAAAGTTTTCGATTTCTTCATCGCGGCGAACCACCAAACCAAGTACCGGAGTTTGAACTCGCCCAACCGATAAGACACCTTGATAGCCCGCTTGTTGGCCCAACAGGGTATAGGCGCGAGACATGTTCATTCCATAAAGCCAATCAGCGCGAGAACGCGCCAGAGCTGAAACAGAAAGAGGTATGAAGTCGCGATTACTGCGCATCGAGCTCAAGGCGCGCTTGACCGCAGGTAAGTTCAAGTCAGAGATCAGTAGGCGTTGTGTGGCTTCTTTTTTGGTTTTGGAAAGCTTGCAGTAATCCAACACCTCATCCACTAACAATTGCCCCTCTCGGTCGGGGTCTCCTGCGTGGATAACTTCTGTCGCATCTTTGAGGAGTTTACGTATTACCGTGAGCTGTTTGCTGGCGCTTTTTCGCGGTCTAAGCTGCCACTGCTGTGGGACAATCGGCAAGTCTGCCATATTCCATTTTTTGTAGCGTTCGTCGTAAGCATCTGGTTCAACTTGCTCCAACAAGTGGCCAATACACCAAGTCACCACATCGCCATTACCACAGCGGATAAAGCCTTGATCTTTCTTTTGGGGATTTGGCAGTGCAGCCGCAATCGCACGGCCTAAACTTGGTTTTTCAGCAATAAACAGACGAGACATAACGTTTTGGAAATCATAATAATTAGGGCCACATTATCTAATGTAGCCCTAACAAATCAAGAAAAACTGTACAGATAAACAGTAAATGAGGCACCAATCGGTCTTATTGGAACTCGACAAATTTGGATAAATCGCGCTCTGGCACCTTCATCGGCGTACACCCAGGCGTACCAAGATATAAGAAGCCGACAATTTGGTCTTCGCCCTTAAGACCAAAAGCTTGGTGTACTTCTGGGTGGAACATCCACTTGCCTGAACGCCAAAAACCTTGGAAACCCTGTGCGACTGCGGCCATTTGCATCGCTTGAGCAGCACAACCAGCCGAAAGGTATTGCTCCAACGCAGGGACTTTCTCATGTTCCGTTACTTTAGCAATAACTGTAATCACCATTGGCGCGCGGAAAGGTGCGTTTTTCACTTTTTCGATCACGGCCTCTTCGCTGTTTTCTGCTTCAGCCGCTTTCACAAGAATGTCTGATAATTTCTTTAAACCGTCACCTTGTGCAATGACAAAGCGCCAAGGTGTCAAACCTGCATGATCTGGCGCGCGCAGACCTGCACGAATAATATTCTCCAACGCTTTACCTTCTGGCGCAGGCTCAGACAGCTTGGCAATAGAACGACGGTTGAGCAAAAGATCGAGAGCTTCCATGAGCAAGTCCTTATTTGATTGAATTATTATTTTTACGCAGCTCACTTTAGCATAATCCAAACTTTCGAATAACAACCTGTTTTCTAGGGATTTAGACCAAAAAAAGCTGCGCACTTGGCGCAGCGATAAAAGGTTAAGAACGAATGAAAAAACTATTTTTGAGGTTACGTTTTAGAGTTTCACAGCAAGTTTGACGCCTTGACGAATCGCTCGCACGGCATCAAGCTCACCCGCATGGTCTGCGCCACCAATAATGTGTAGCTTCTCTCCCAACTCATGCCATTTGTCTTCAAACGGGCGAACCGATTCTTGCCCTGCACAAATCACCACTTTGTCGGCTTCTAGCAACTGCTCTTTACCATTGACATGGATGTGCAAACCAGCATCATCAATCTTGTCGTACGACACCCCACCGTAAAGGTGAACACCACGTTTCTCTAGCGTACGTTTATGAATCCAACCTGTGGTTTTGCCCGGCCCTTTACCGACACGCCCTTTACGACGTTGAAGCACCCATACTTCTTTATCGCTAACAGCATCTGGATAAGGATACAGGCCACCCGGTTGAGACATTTCTTTGTCGATGCCCCATTCATGCAACCAATCATCCAGCGTTTGACCGACAGGCTCAGTGATCATGGTAGCGACATCGACACCGATACCACCAGCACCGACGATTGCGATTTTTTCGCCCACAGGTGTTTTATCTCGAATCAGTGTTTGGTAATCGATCACTTTTTCAGGATTATCGATACCATCAATTTTCACTTTGCGTGGTTCAACACCCGATGCCATGACGACTTCATCGTATTCGGTAAGCAGGTCGTAATTGGCCTCGGTCTCTAAGTGAAGGTTCACCCCTGTTTCTTCAATGCGGTTAGCAAAGTAACGAATGGTCTCACGGAACTCTTCTTTACCCGGGATCTGCATCGCTAATCGGAACTGACCGCCAATGCGATCGTTCTTCTCAAACAGATCCACTTTGTGTCCGCGTTCTGCCAGCGTCGTCGCACACGCTAAACCAGCAGGGCCAGCGCCAACAACGGCGATGTTCTTCTTATTGAAAGCGTCTTCAACAACGATTTCCGTTTCGTAACACGCAAGCGGGTTAACCAAACAGCTTGCGCGCTTACCTTTGAATACATTGTCCAGACACGCTTGGTTACAGCCTATACAGGTGTTAATAAGCTGCGACTTTTCTTGCTCTGCCTTAGCGACAAAATATGGGTCTGCCAGAAACGGACGTGCCATCGACACCATATCTGCGTGACCTGAAGAAAGAATTCGCTCGGCTTCATCTGGAGTGTTGATACGGTTACAGGTGATAATTGGCACTGACACATGAGGTTTGACTTTCTCTGTCACCCACGTGAACGCACCACGAGGAACCTGAGTAGCAATAGTCGGAATTCGTGCTTCGTGCCAACCGATACCCGTGTTAATGATGGTCACGCCTGCTTCTTCTAGCGCTTTTGCTAACTCGATAACATCTTCAAATGTGCTGCCTTGCTCAACCAAATCAAGCATCGAAAGGCGGAAGATGATAATGAACTTCTCCCCCACGGCCTTGCGTACGGCTTTGACGATTTCAACTGGGAAGCGCATGCGTTTCTTATAGCTACCGCCCCATTCGTCGTAACGCATATTGGTGCGTTTACAAAGGAATTGGTTAATCAAGTAGCCTTCTGAACCCATCAGTTCGACACCATCGTACCCAGCCAGTTGCGCAAGCTCAGCGCTATTAGCAAAAGCGTCGATGGTTTTCTTAATTTGACGGTCGCTCATTTCGCTCGGTGCGAACTTAGCAATCGGTGCTTTCATGCCCGACGCACTTTGCGCGAATGGATGCATCGCGTAGCGTCCAGCATGAAGGATTTGTAGGGCAATTTTACCGCCGTGTTTATGTACTGCTTCTGTCACTACCTTGTGTGCTTTAGCATGTTTTGGCTTACTAAATTCTGCACTCAAAGGATGTAATCGACCACGTAGATTAGGGGAGAAACCGCCCGTCACGATGAGACCTACACCACCTTTTGCACGTTCTTCGTAAAACGCCGCAAGCTTCTGTAGACCTTCTTTATGCTCTTCTAGGCCTGTGTGCATTGATCCCATCAGGACACGGTTTCGTAGCTGTGTAAAACCTAAGTCCAGTGGCTTTAACAAGTTTGGGTACATGGCAGACATCACTAAACATCCATTTTTATTGTTGTGGTCTGACCACAGTACGCCGCAAAAACCAAAAGATCAAACGCCTGTTTACATTTTTGCAACACGCATCAATCTCACGTTAAAATATGCCAATTGTTGAATTGACGTGATAAGCTAAAAAAATTGTTATCTTTTGAGATCTTAGAGATAAGAACCCATACTTTGTAAGATTAGGGAATGACTATCTCGTAATGGAGACAAGATGAAAAAACTCTTCAAATTTATTGGTCTGATATTTAAGGGGATATGGAAAGCCATCACCTTTGTCAGACTTGCTCTGGCAAACCTGATCTTCCTGGTAATGATTGCCGTTTTCTACTTTGCCTTTACCTACACTGACGAAAGTCAGCCAACCGTGGAAAAAGAATCCGCGCTGGTAATGAACCTTTCTGGGCCTATCGTTGAGCAGCGCCGTTACGTAAACCCGATGGATTCGATAACCGGCTCTGTGCTCGGTAACGAGATGCCGAAAGAGAACGTATTGTTCGACATCGTCGATACCATTCGCTACGCGAAAGACGATCCTAAGGTCTCCGGCATGGTACTGGCGCTGCGCGATATGCCTGAAACTAACCTGACCAAACTTCGTTATATCGCCAAAGCGCTGAATGAATTTAAAACGTCTGGCAAACCTGTTTATGCAGTCGGCGATTTCTACAACCAAAGCCAATATTATCTAGCGAGCTACGCAGATAAAATCTTCCTCGCTCCGGATGGTGGTGTGTTGATTAAGGGCTACAGCTCTTACTCGATGTACTACAAAACCTTGTTAGAGAAGTTAGAAGTATCTACTCACGTATTCCGAGTAGGTACTTACAAGTCTGCAATTGAGCCATTTATTCGTGATGACATGTCTGATGCGGCAAAAGAGTCGGCGACGCGCTGGATCACTCAGCTTTGGAGTGCCTTTGTTGATGACGTAGCAACCAACCGTAATATCGATGCCAAAGCACTGAATCCAACCATGGATGAATTGCTTGCTGAGATGAAATCAGTCGATGGTGACCTTGCGCAACTGGCCGTTAAAATGGGCCTAGTCGATGAGCTAGCAACACGTCAAGACGTACGCAAGCTGTTCGCAAAAGAGTTCGGCAGTGACGGTAAAGATAGCTACAACGCAATTGGCTACTACGATTACCTAGCGACCATGCCCCCTAACCTAACGACGTCTGAAAATGACATTGCTGTTGTCGTAGCAAGCGGCGCCATTATGGATGGCCAACAACCGCGCGGTACCGTTGGCGGTGACACGGTGGCAAGCCTACTTCGTCAAGCTCGCAACGACGACAAAGTTAAAGCGGTTGTCCTGCGTGTCGACAGCCCTGGAGGCAGCGCTTTTGCCTCTGAAGTGATTCGTAACGAAGTAGAAGCGTTAAAAGAAGCAGGTAAACCAGTTGTGGTTTCGATGTCTAGCTTAGCGGCTTCAGGCGGTTACTGGATCTCAATGAGTGCAGATAAGATTGTTGCGCAGCCAACCACGCTAACGGGCTCGATTGGCATCTTCAGTGTTATCACGACATTTGAAAAAGGCTTTACCAAACTAGGTATCAGTACCGATGGCGTTGGCACATCACCTTTCTCTGGTGATGGCATCACGACGGGTCTTTCAGATGGTGCATCTCAAGCATTCCAGCTCGGTATCGAACATGGCTACAAGCGCTTTATCTCTCTGGTTGGCTCAAGCCGAGATATGTCACTAGACGAAGTAGATAAAGTCGCTCAAGGTCGAGTTTGGACAGGTCAAGATGCAATGTCATTCGGCCTTGTAGACCAAATGGGTGACTTTGATGACGCAGTGAAATTGGCAGCGAAACTGGCTGAAATAGAAGACTATGAGCTCTACTGGGTTGAAGAACCATTATCACCGACAGAACAGTTCGTCCAAGAGTTCATGAACCAAGTGAAAGTGTCTTTGGGTATCGATACAACAAGCATCTTACCAAAGAGCTTACAGCCTGTGGCTCAACAGCTTGAGCAAGATGCAAGCATGATGCAGAGCTTCAACGATCCAAAAGGCCAATACGCCTTCTGTTTGAACTGCCAAGTGCAATAGCTTTCCTAGCTTAGTCAAAAAGGGGCATCTCTGTGCGAGATGCCCCTTTTTATTAGGCTTCATTTCGCTATAATCCCCGCCACTGTTCCCCTACATGAAGTAAAGTAGAACGATGACTAGAAAACATATCTACATCGCTTACACCGGTGGCACCATCGGTATGCAAAAATCGGATCACGGCTACGTGCCTGTGGCTGGCTTTATGGAAAAGCAATTAGCCAGTATGCCCGAGTTCCACCGCCCAGAAATGCCGGAATACACTATCCATGAGTACGAGCCTCTGATCGACTCATCAGATATGACGCCAGCTGACTGGCAGCAAATCGCAGACGACATCCGTGACAACTACGACAAATACGATGGCTTTGTGATTCTGCATGGTACCGACACCATGGCATACACAGCTTCTGCTTTGTCTTTCATGTTGGAGAACCTAGGTAAGCCAGTCATCGTGACAGGCTCACAAATTCCACTGGCAGAATTGCGCTCAGACGGTCAAGCAAACCTTCTTAACGCACTGCACATTGCGGCAAACTACCCTATCAATGAAGTGACGTTGTTCTTCAACAACCAGTTGATGCGCGGTAACCGCAGTACCAAGTCTCATGCCGATGGTTTTAATGCCTTCACTTCACCAAACCTACCTCCACTTCTGGAAGCAGGTATCAACATTCAGATCAGCAGCAACATTACTGTGGGCGCAAAATCTGAAGGTGATTTCAAAGTACACAACATCACGCCGCAACCAATCGGTGTGATCACCATGTACCCTGGGATTTCACACGAAGTGATTCGCAACACGCTTCGCCAGCCAGTGAACGCAATGATTCTACTGACGTTTGGCGTGGGTAACGCTCCGCAAAACCCAGAACTACTTGGTCACCTTAAAGAAGCATCTGAGCGTGGCGTTATCGTAGTGAACTTGACTCAGTGCCTAGCCGGTAAGGTAAATATGGGTGGCTACGCGACGGGCTGTGCTCTGGCTGACTCTGGCGTAATCAGTGGTTTCGACATGACACCCGAAGCGGCATTGGCAAAACTTCACTACCTTCTGAGCCAAGATTTGTCTTACGAAGAAATAAAACAGAGGATGCAAGAAGTCCTACGTGGTGAAATGAGCCTATAACCAGGTTCACAGTGCAAAGAATGACGCCATAGCACAATAAGTGATTCCAATGCACAACAAGTAGACCCATAACCCAGCAACAAGATACGAAAAAGCCCAATTCACGTGAATTGGGCTTTTTGCTTTAACGAAGTTATCCGGTGAACAGAGATGCACCGTTTAGTTCAGGTTTGGGTTCACGCGAACGATGTCTTGCTCTTCTTGGCTGAACTGTTTCTTCAATTCTTGCTTAGATTTAAAGCTAATTTCGCCACCAGCGGCAACCGTCATGTGCTGTGCATCTGTGTTGTGTTTTGATTGATACAACATCACAGCTTGCATACATGAGTCTCGCTGCTCTTGAGAAAGTGGTGTACCCTCAGGCCATCTTCCTGTCTCTACTGCGTAAACCAATCGTTCGTAGACTTCTGGAGTTATCGCATTTAATAATTGTTCTGCGTCCATAATTTACCTTCTTATTACATTCTATTTACAGAACATAACGGTATAGAAAGCAGAGTCAAGAACCCGAAAATGAATTGGTGTAACGGATCACAAGCAAAACCATGAAACGAACATACTGGTTACTAGCAGGGCTTGCCAGCCTGACATTAACAGGTTGCTTCGAAGGCAACGTCACCACAGAAGAATTGTGCGAGAAAAATCCGCAGCTTCGTTGTGAGAACCTCAATATGGACGACGGTCAATGTCGTATTCCACGAACGAATTTGGTTTGGCATCGCTTTGAACTTCTCAAAGATCCATCAGAAGCTAATCAAGTAATCGAATATGGCTTGGTTGCTGAGTATCGCAAATGTCTAGAACTCGCCTCGCAAATCACACCTATCGACCAAAGTGCGTTAAAACGTAAACGCTTTGATGCTTTGGTGCACAGTATTGATGAGTTGGATCGTATCGTTGCGGAACTGAAAGGGTCGAAAGATCCAGCCACGCTGTATTTCTTGTGGTCTCAAACCGGCGATAATCAAGCACGTCGCCAGTTTTTACAAATGGAAGGGAAACCAGAGCTAAATACTGCCGAAATGCAATATGCGCTCGCAACTTTCTACACGAACCGCGATCCACAAAAGACACTAACATTGCTGCATAACTCGCTCTCGATGTCGAATGAGAAAACCTTAAACCCTGCGATCTTGAAATCATTAGCGAGCATTAACCAAGGTATGGGTAACAAAGAGCAAGCTTACTTATGGGCGATGGTTGCTAAACGCTTCGATGTTCCCCTCGCCGATGAACAACAGTTAAAGCGCATGTTCAACTTTTCCGATCAAGGACAATATGAACAGTTAGATGATCTGGCTGAATCTATATCGAAGGCGATCGATAAAGGGAACTATTCACCAAAGATGATTCCTGTCGATTTATAAAATAAAAAGCTCCCGTTGATATCGGGAGTTTTTTTATTTGCACGGTAACCGCTTAGTATTTTATTAATTGAAAGGATGAAACATTCTTTCAGCCTAAAATGGCGTTATTGGTCGGATTTGTTGAAAATTAACGACACCGAGTTTACACAATAGCGTTCGCCTGTCGTTTGTGGCCCATCTTCAAAAACGTGACCTAAATGGCTATCACAAGCTGCGCATCGAATCTCAGTTCGCACCATTCCATGGCTCAGATCCTTAAGATAACGCACCGCTGTGTCGTTAATTGGCGCATCAAAACTTGGCCATCCACAGCTAGAATCGTACTTGTTATCGGAGACAAATAGAGGGGCATTGCAGCATGTGCAAGCGTAGACACCCGTCTCCCTATTATGAAGCAGTTTACCGGAGAACGGAGGCTCTGTTCCTTGCTCACGACAAACGCGAAACTCTTCATCAGAGAGCTGTTCACGCCAATGTTCATCGGACTTCGTTACTTTTCTTCCGCTTTGTTCTACCAATTTCTGTTCCTTATTTCTTATTTTTGGCAATGACTTTTTTAGCAAAAAACTTGCTTCTCGTAACAGTTGTAGCACATACTTTCTCACCAGGACACCATGTGTAATTAATTTGATACGAGTTCTTATCTCGAAAGTTATATTACGCCAACTGGGATGTAGAATAACCAGTTAAAAGTTTAAAAAACGAGCATTTGCGAAGAATTGTTAAAAAAAGCGTCGCTTTTTTTTGACTTTAAACAAGTTAAGTCCGATTATCTGTTGCAGATGTTTACTGGATTTTGTAATTTTACTACCAGTTATCTTTAATCAGAAATTAAGTTGTGGAGCAACTATAATGACTATCAAAGTAGGTATTAACGGTTTTGGCCGTATCGGTCGTTTCGTATTCCGTGCAGCGCAAGAGCGCAACGACATCGAAGTTGTAGGTATTAACGACCTTATCGACGTAGATTACATGGCATACATGCTTAAGTACGACTCAACTCACGGCCGTTTCAACGGTACTGTTGAAGTTGAAGGCGGTAACCTAATCGTTAACGGTAAAACTGTACGTGTAACTGCAGAGCGCAACCCAGAAGACCTAAAATGGGATGCTATCGACGTTGACGTTGTAGCTGAAGCAACTGGTCTTTTCCTAACTGACGAGACTGCACGTAAGCACATCACTGCTGGTGCGAAGAAAGTTGTTCTAACTGGTCCTTCAAAAGACGCTACTCCAATGTTCGTAATGGGCGTTAACCACGCAACTTACGCTGGTCAAGATATCGTTTCTAACGCTTCTTGTACTACTAACTGTCTAGCGCCTATCGCTAAAGTCCTTAACGACAAGTTCGGTATCGAATCTGGTCTTATGACTACAGTTCACGCTACTACAGCAACTCAAAAAACTGTAGACGGTCCTTCTGCTAAAGACTGGCGTGGTGGTCGTGGTGCTTCTCAAAACATCATCCCATCATCAACTGGTGCAGCTAAAGCTGTAGGCGTTGTTCTTCCAGAACTAAACGGCAAACTAACTGGTATGGCTTTCCGCGTACCAACAGCTAACGTTTCTGTAGTTGACCTAACAGTTAACCTAAAAGAAGGCGCATCTTACGAAGCTATCTGTGCAGCAATGAAAGAAGCTTCTGAAGGCGAACTAAAAGGCGTTCTAGGCTACACTGAAGACCAAGTTGTTTCTCAAGACTTCATCGGTGAAGTTCAAACTTCAGTATTCGATGCTAAAGCTGGTATCGCTCTAACTGATAACTTCGTTAAAGTTGTATCTTGGTACGACAACGAAATCGGTTACTCAAACAAAGTTCTAGACCTAATCGCTCACATCTCTAAGTAATTATTACTTAGCTGAAAAGCAATTAGCGAAGCTTGTGTTTGAAACATAAGATTTGAATAAAAGGCGGCTCTAGAGTCGCCTTTTTTGTATCTGGAATTTGAGAGAATGAAGACTCGAAGTTGCATTCAATATGCGAAGCTTGTCGAAAGCTCTCTCCCAGCGATAGGAAACTATACATGGATTTAAAAACTCTCCCAGCCCTAACCGTGCTATCTGATAACGTCACTATCGTCGAAATTGATCAGATTAAAATCGTCCGCGTTATTCATGAGAAAGCAACTGCAGGTATCGCACTACATGGTGGTCATGTCGTATCGTTCGCTCCTGCCGGCCAGCAAGATCTGATCTGGATGAGCGAAAAAGCTATCTTCGATGGTAAAGCAGCACTTCGCGGTGGTATTCCGGTTTGTTGGCCTTGGTTTGGCCGTATCGCAGCACCAGCACATGGTTTTGCGCGCACGGCAGAATGGGAATTGGTTGAGCACCGTGAAAACGACAATGGTGTGATCGTTGAACTCGCCCTTTTCCCAACTGAAGAGATTCATAACATTTGGCCACACATGTTCGATGCTCGTCTTGTCGTTGAAATCAGCGATGAGCTAAAAGTGACATTGAAAGTCATGAACATTGATGATGAAGAGTGGACATTCTCTGGTGCACTGCACACTTACCTAAACGTTGGTGATATTAAGCAAGCACAAACGACGGGTATGGGCCCTGAATACATCGACAGTCTAAAAGCAGGCGAAGTCTGCCAAGGTGGCGAAGTTCTTCAGCTAACCGATACTATCGACCGTGTTTACACTCAGCCAGAAACGCAAATTTTGGTGAAAGATCCAGTATTGGATCGCACTCTTAGTGTAGAAAACCAAGGCCATAACTCAGCAGTACTGTGGAACCCTTGGGCAGAAGGCGCACAAGGCATGGGTGACATGGCAGACAACGGCTACGAAACCATGCTGTGTGTTGAGTCGACAGTGCATTCGCCAAGTATCGAGCAAGGCAAGACGTTACAGCCAGGCGAGACACACGAACTTATCACTGTGATTTCAGCGCAGTAATCCAGTTTAAAGGCCGGCTCATCCGGTCTTTTTTACAACGCCAAAGCACAACACACGAGCTACTCATGCCATACTAAGACCAACCAAAATGAGTCGAGATGATGGCATAACCATGAAATACCGCATTTATTCAATATCACTTCTTACGGGCTTATTGTTTGGCTGTGCCAACACTGAGGTCTCATTACAAGCCGAAAAGAACGTCGCCGAATACAAGCAGTTGTCGCCAACTCAATATCAAGTCTATTGCCCGACTGGTATTTGCCGTTTCCAAGTTTCCGCAAACCAAAAAACGGCAATAAGCATTGAGATGTTCTATGATAAGAACAAACCATTCAAGAAGATTGAAGGCCTAACCTACGACAATCAAAATAAATATCCAACGTCGAATGCTTTTACTCTTCCTGTAGAGTCAGGCAACGAGAGGATATCTGTGCAAGTCATCGACTATTACCGATAACCCCACTCCATTATCCCTTTGAATAACAAATAATCGATTCTCGATAAAGAGAGAGTAACGCATCGCTGTTCACGCCAACCCCAACGTTTTGCCCGGAGAAAACACTCCACTCATCTTGCATGTATTTGCGTTGATCCGTTTTCTGAATCGTCATCCCCTCTGCGGGTCCATCGGTAACCACCCTGATGGCACCACTGCGTAAGGTGAATAGCTCAGGTTCAATCACATAGGCAATCGCGGAAGGATCGTGGACATGGCAACCGTTCATTCCCACCTTCTCTGAGTAAAACTTCAAATAGTAACGGCTTACATCCCAAATGAATTGCCCTACTTCACCCGCCTCTTCTCGCAGCTGGTCTAGGTATTGCCCAGTAAAGAAGCTCTCTTCCGTTACATCCAAACCAATAATCACCACAGGCCAAGACGCAGTGAATACTTTATCGGCAGCATGAGGGTCATCATGGATATTTGCTTCCGCAAATGGCGTGACATTGCCTCGATGGTCGTTCTCTCCGAAAGCGCCGCCCATCACAACCACTTCTTTAACCAAGTGAACGATTTCTGGGTCCGCTTCCAAAGCAAGCGCAAGGTTAGTTAAAGGACCTACGGCCACCAAGGTAATTTCTCCCGGCTCCGCTCTAACGCTATCAATGATGTAACGATAGGCAGGCGTATCAATGGCACTCACATCCAGTAAACTTGGCGCTTTCACATCACCAAAGCCGGCTTCACCATGCACAACAACCGTTGCTCCGACCGGCGCTTTTACTAAAGGCTTATCCGCCCCTTTCGCAACCTGCGCTTTCATACCAAACTTCTGTTTTAGGTAAAGCGCATTCTGTGTGGCATTGTCTATGGTCGCATTGCCATAAACTGTCGTAATGCCCATTAGCTCTACGCCTGGATGCGCTTCTGCAAAAAGAATCGCTATCGCATCGTCAATGCCAGGGTCTGTGTCTAAGATAATTTTCTTTGTCATATCGGCTCTTATCAAACGCTAGGAAAGCGTCAACCATACCCAGAAAAAACAGCGATAAACGTGACCTAAACCTAAGGTATGATTTTTCCTCCAGTATGCCGCTCATTCAGCACCCAAAGCGCGACGACTCGAAGCGCTTTTTTGTTTCGCTTGCCGCATCCCTTTTTGATAGAATTTGCCGCCCTACTTCCAGTCCAGAGATCGTCATGAACTATCAATGTCCTCTATGTCACCAACCTCTTGAGCTCACAGCTAAGACGTTTAAGTGTGAAAACAATCATCAATTCGACTTAGCGAAAGAAGGCTACGTCAACTTGATGCCTGCACATCACAAACGCTCAAAAGATCCAGGTGACAACAAAGAAATGATGCAAGCTCGTCGTCGTTTCCTAGAGGGCAACCATTACGATCCAATGCGCCAAGAAGTTGCTCGCCTGTGTGCGAGGTACACCGCAGGTACAAGCCATCAGCTATTGGACATTGGTTGTGGTGAAGGCTACTACACCGATCAAGTTCAGCAGTCTCTGCATGCTCAAAATGAAGCGGCAAATGTTTACGGCTTGGACATCTCTAAAGTCGCAATTCGTTACGCCTCTAAGCGCTACCCTAACTGCGATTTCAGCGTGGCATCAAGTCATCGTCTACCTTTTGCAGAGCAATCTCTGGATGCGATTTTACGCATCTACGCACCATGTAAAGCGGAAGAGCTGCAACGTGTAATTAAAGGTAACGGTGTGGTCATTACGGTAACGCCAGCAGGTCGTCACCTATATCAATTCCGCGAGCGTATCTATCAGGAAATTCGTTTGCACAACGAAGAACCAGAAAGTATCGAAGGATTCGAACTTGAGCATCAACAAAAGCTTAACTACGTCATGGATTTAAAAGATGGCGTCGCATTCGATTTACTGCAAATGACCCCATTTGCATGGAAAGCCAGCGATGAACTTCGTGAAGAGCTAAAGTCATCTACACTTTTCCAATGTGAGGCTGATTTTATGTTACGAGTTTATCGTAAAAAATCAGCTCAATCTGAGAATGAAGAATAAACTGTAACGCTAATTATTATCATTACCATTGATTCATTTGTCAGCCTCCATTAATATCATTCGGACATTTTTGGAGGCTTTTTAATGCGCTTTTCTACCCTAGGCCTGATTTTTACGGGCTTACTGACAGGTTGTGCGTCAAACGCACCGACCGCTCCCGATACCGTTGCTGACAACGTGACCAGTTTCTATGACTACCAACTTCATGCCCCTTCTGGTGAAGCTATCTCAGTTAATCAATTAACCCCCGAGATACAACAAGCCGATGTGATTCTGATTGGTGAATGGCACACGCACGCTGGCATCCACCGTTTTCAGACCGACATGTTAAAACAGTTATCTTCTGCAAATCGCCCTCTTGCTCTTTCAATGGAGCAAGTGACACGCGACAAGCAAGCGATATTAGATGCCTACTTAAACGCTGAAATTGGTGAGCAGTACTTCATGAAACAAAGTAATGCATGGCCAAATTATGAAAGTGATTACCGCCCATTAATTGAGTTTGCTAAGCAGGCTGATATTCCAGTCATCGCCTCAAACGCACCGAAAAACATTGTGCGTTGTATTGGCCGCCAAGGTGTCGATTACCTAGATAAACTCGATAGCGATGAGCGCAGTTTTGTTGCAGCTGACGTCAACACCGCGAACAGCCCATACAAAGAAAAGTTCATGGCATCTATGCACCATGGCAAGCCTGAGCAAACCGAAAAACAATACGCAGCTCAGGTAACATGGGATGAAACCATGGCGGAATCCATCATTAAATACTTGGAAAAACATCCAGGTACTCAAGTGGTTCACGTTGCCGGAAAATTCCATACTGAAGGTGGCTTAGGCACAGCAGCTTCTATCTTGACTCGTAATCCAAACTTAAAAGTGCTGGTGATTACCCCAACGGAAAACATCACTTTAGGTGGCTCCGATTATCAGCTTGAGGTGCTCGAACCGCCCGTGCGCTATGTACAAGACGCAAATCGCATGGCTGCGTACAAACACTTAGCGACACGTAACAGCGACCTAGAATGTAAGTGATCAGGATCGTCTGACAAAGGATGAAAAAAAACAGGTCTGCTTTTTGCTAGCAACTTTGTTTATACATAGGAAGCGGCAAAAACAGACCTATTTTTTATTTGATTGATTCAAGAAATGTCTGTCGCCGTCGATATAAAGATAACTGCTTTTTACCTGCACTCAATGAGCGATTGTCGTTGTTCGAAGGGGGAACAGATGAATCCAGTAGGAAGCAATTCAGTCAATACATACGCGGCGCAGCAAAACAAAGTAGACCAGGCCAAAACGGCAGAAAACGTTGCCGACGCAGCCCCATTAAAAGTGGAGCAAAACAAAGTCACGCTCTCCTCAGAAGGAAAAGCGTTGCTTGCGGCGCTAAAGCAAATCGATCACGAAAGTAAAAAAGTCGAAGCGGAAAATAAAACCGTCGGTGACCAAGTAGAGTCTTTTGCTCATGGAGCATTGGGTATGGATCATCCTGACACCATTGAAGAAGAGGAAGATGGCTCATACTCTGCTGGCCAATACCTTTCAGCGGCGTTGACTGTTAGTGGAATCATCTTGGCTCTAGTCTAGCTTTCGTGCGACAAGAGTTTAAAATTCAACCAATAATCAATTGATTAAACAAGAGTTTCTTTCGTTACGACAACGAACCTCATTTGAACGCGTTTTTTATCCAAGTCCATAATGGATCACTATTCATTAACGGATGATGAACTGTGAAAAACGCATTTTCTCTTATAGACAAACCCACTTTTTTTGGCGCAATTGCGCTTCTCCTTTCGATTGTTTTCCCTCTAATTTTGTTTCCAACAGAAGGTGCAGAATGGATTGCGGTTGCTAAGACCTTTATGACCGACAAGCTCGGTTTCCTCTATCTTGCCCTTGGCCTTGCTGCCTTTATCTTCATGATTTACGTTGTGTTCAGCGACATGGGGCAAATCAAGCTAGGTGATCCAGACGAAAAACCAGAATTTACCACCGCATCATGGGCGGCCATGCTTTTCTGTGGCGGTATAGGTGCCAGCATCCTTTATTGGGGCTGTATCGAGTGGGCTTACTACTACCAATCACCTCCTTTCCAGCTTGAGCCTGGCAGCGAAGAAGCGGTCCGTTGGGCTGCAACCTACGGTCTTTTCCACTGGGGACCAATTGCTTGGTCTATCTACCTGATTCCTGCTCTACCGATTGCGTACTTCTTCTACGTACGTAAACAGCCTGTACTGAAAGTATCCAGTGCCTTGATGCCCGTCCTTGGTGAAGAGCGCAGTAAAGGTTCAGCAGGTAAAATTGTTGATGTACTGTTTATCTTTGGTCTACTTGGCGGCGCGGCGACCAGCTTGGGCTTGGCAGCACCTCTGATTGGTGAAGGCCTACATTACTTGTTTGGCATGCCTAAGAACACCTACAGCCAAGTACTGGTACTGCTTATCTGTACGGCGATTTTCGCTTACTCTTCTTACGCGGGTATGGAAAAAGGCATTAAAGTTCTCAGTAACATTAACTTCTGGGGTGCAATGGGACTGCTTGCCTTTGTACTTGCCGTTGGCCCAACCATCTTCATGCTTGAAACGGGCTTAGACTCGATTGGTCGTATGTTGTCGAACTTCTTTGTGATGGCGACATGGGCGGAACCATTCGGTGGATACGGCACGTTCGACAACACCCACTTCCCACAGGATTGGACGATTTTCTACTGGGCATGGTGGCTCGTGTTCGCGCCAAGTATGGGTCTATTTGTAGCGCGTATCTCTCGCGGGCGCACAATCAAACAAATGGTCTCTGGCTCCATCTTCTTCGGCTCTCTAGGTTGTTTCCTATTCTTCATGATTCTGGGCAACTATGGCTTGTCTCTACAGCTATCAGGAGAATTGGACGTCGTTGCCATCTTGAATGCAGAAGGGGCAACCGCTGCCATCTTCTCAATGCTTGATGCACTACCAATGAGCTACTTGGTCATCGCGATCTTTACATTGCTGTGTATTATCTTTACCGCAACCACATTCGACTCGATCTCTTACATTCTTGCGTCTGTTGTACAAAATAACGTGACCGAAGAACCGATGCGCTGGAACCGCATGTTCTGGGCATTTACGCTGTCTTTCCTCCCGACAGTACTCATGTTCATGGGCGGCCTAAGCACCTTACAAACCGCAGCGATCGTTGGTGGTCTACCATTGCTTGGCATTTCCATCATGTTGATGGTGTCAGCCGTTCGTGCCACAACGTTGGACATTCGCCATCAAGAAGATTATCTAGAGCCAACCATCAACATCGAAGAACTGCCAGAGTTCGATCCTTGGTCAACCGAAGGGATGGCGATGGCAAGGTTTGAGCGTGCGCGTGATGCGGCCCAAGAAGCAGCAGAAGATGAGCGTGACGCACTGGCTGAGTTGATGAAGCTTCGTAAACGTATTCGCGCTTTTGCTCTTGAGCACAGCGACGACAACGATTTTGCAGACCATCACTTACCTCAGGAGATGCAAGAGGAGTTGCAAAACCTACTGGATAACGTGGTAAAAGCAAAAGAAAGAAAACTCGAGTTATCCGAAACTGCTCAGCAGTCTAGAGCCGAGTTTAATCAAATCGTGGCCCAAAGTACTGCGTACGCAGTGTAACTTTAGCTCATGACTTTCAACTCCTAAACCTAATTCAAAGCTCACTTCGGTGAGCTTTTTTTGTATTAGGCTTAGAACAGAACCATGGCTTTCATATGAATCTTTTATGACTGTAGTATTTCCGTCATAAATCCTTGTTTTAATGCGACCGCTTTTATAAATAAGGAATATACAATGAAGCACTTAGTGACCCCAATCGTAACCGCAGTGGCGGCTTCGACGCTCTCTTTCAATGCCCTATCGGCAGAAATCAAAAACGTTATTTTAATGATTGGCGATGGCATGGGCCCACAACAAGTTGGCCTGCTAGAAACCTACGCGAACCATGCGCCGCACTCAATTTACAAAGGTGAAACCACCGCGATATATAAGCTGGCCCAAGAAGGTGTGATCGGTTCCTCTTTGACAAACCCTGAAGACGCGATTGTTGTCGATTCAGCCTGCTCTGCGACAATGTTAGCGACAGGCATTCCAACGGCTTCTGAAGTGATTGGTATCGACAGCCAAGGCAACCATGTTGAAACTATTTTGGAAAAAGCGAAAGCAAAAGGGAAAGCGACAGGCTTAGTATCAGACACCCGAATGACGCACGCGACACCTGCAGCTTTTGCCTCGCACCAACCACATCGTTCACTCGAAAACAGCATCGCTGTAGACATGCTAGAAACTGGTGTCGATGTGATGCTATCTGGTGGCCTTCGTCATTGGATTCCAAAGTCAACCAACGACAAAGGCGATACATACAAGCAACTTGAGCAACTCACTCAAGGTGATGTTTACCTAAAATCAAAGCGTAAAGATGAGCGTAACCTGCTGACTGAAGCTCAACAACAAGGGTATAGCTTAGCGTTCAACCGAAATATGCTTGAAGAGGCGAAGGGCGAAAAAGTTCTAGGCTTATTTGCCTACTCTGGAATGAATGATGGCATCGCTTACAGCCAAAGCAAAGACGACCCAAAGCGCACCCAACCTTCTCTCAAAGAGATGACCGAGAAAGCGTTAGATGTGCTTTCAAAAGACAAAGACGGCTTCTTCCTAATGGTTGAAGGTGGACAGATTGACTGGGCAGGCCACAGCAATGATGCGGGTACCATGCTGCATGAACTGATCAAATTCGATGAAGCGGTAAATTCCGTTTATGAGTGGGCAAAAGGCCGCGAAGATACTCTCGTGATCGTCACCGCCGATCATGAAACCGGCTCTTTTGGCTTTAGCTATTCCTCATCTGATGTACCGAAGCCAGAGAAACGCAGCGGAGAAGCATTTGCTAAACGCGATTTCGCACCAAATTTCAACTTCGGTCAATTTGATATTCTGGATGGCCTCTACAATCAAAAGCAAAGCTACTACGGTATGATCAGCGAGTTCCAAAAGCTTGATAAAGCGAAACAAACCCCAGAAAGGCTGGCTGAAATTGTGAACGCCAACAGCGACTTTTCGATCACACCAGAACAAGCGGAACGCGTATTGGCCAGCAAACCAAACCCTTACCGTTTAGCGAGCCACAAATACTTGAGTGAAGAGCATGTTCCTGCCATTAACGACTTTGATGCCTTCTTCCCATACAACGACAGAGGCAATTTACTAGCGCGTGAACAGGCAACCAAACAAAACACCGTTTGGGGCACAGGAACGCACACCCACACGCCTGTGAACGTCTTCGCATGGGGGCCTGCTGGTACCATTCTTCCGGTTTCAAAAATCATGCATCACTCGCAACTTGGCGAATACCTTATCGAGCAAATCAAATAATCCATGCTCCGCACTGACTATACTGGTGCACTTTCACGCCCTCATTTGAGGGCGTTTTTTATACTCAAAATAGTTGACGCTCTGCGTCTCAAACGCCAATATCTGCGGGTCATTTATAAAACAAACAACATCATATGTGCGAAATATTTGCTAAACAACCTCAGGAAAATTATAAATTTATCACCCGCTCTATCCGCATTGATGGCCATGTCACCAGCGTCAAATTAGAATCGAGCTTTTGGCTAATTCTTGAAGAAATTGCTTCTGCTCAAGACATGACAGTGCCTAAGTTTATCAGTACGGTTTACCAAGAAGCGTTAGAATACAATGGTGAAGTCAATAACTTCGCATCACTACTACGCTGTGCTTGCCTTACTTACGCGCGTCAGCCGCAAGCGACCCTTTCTAAAGCCCTTAACGAGCTCAGCTAAGCCCTGATTTTATTGTCGTACCCAAGTACTACCTATTGCGCGCTAAAACTGATTAGTCTTAGCGCAATATTAAGGAGTACTCATGACAAAAATGATTCATACCATGATCCGCGTAAGCGATCTGGAGCGTTCCCTTAAGTTTTACCGCGACGCACTTGAGCTAGAAATCAAAGACCAATACGTATTCGACGGCTTTTCTCTTACTTATCTAGTCAATCCTGAAACGGACTTCGAGCTAGAGCTGACCCATAATCACGATCAAAGCGAGCCTTACACACACGGCAATGGCTATGGACATCTTGCTGTCAGCGTAGAAGACATTGCCGCAACTCACCGACGCCTCACCTCGCTGGATATTGAAACCAGCGACATCAAAGTTTTTGATCATCAGGAAAGGCACTTAGCGACATTTTTCTTCATTACTGATCCGGACGGCTACAAGATTGAGTTCTTGCAGCGTCAAGGTCGGTACCTTTAGTAACGGTATCAGTCATAAAGATACCTTTCATAACAACAAAGAAGTAAATACAACGATGATTCATTTAACTGCTGCATTTCAGGCTAAAACAGACACCGCGACACAACTTAAGCAAGCGCTAGAAGCCATGCTAGAACCAACTCGAAACGAGACCGGCTGCCTACGCTACCAATTGTTTCAAGATAAAAACGATCCAAGCCAATTCTTGTTCCAAGAGCAGTTTGCAGACCAAGCTGCGTTTGACGCACATTGCAACACGGCACATTTTCAATCGCTTCTGGCTGAGATTGATGGCTTGCTTGTCTGTGAACCAACGATCACTTTCTTCAACGAGTTCTAATCTCAAAGCCCTATCAATAAACCAATAAAAAGGCGCTCATGTTGAGCGCCTTATTTGTTGGTAAGATTTATTGGATAGGTAACAGAAAAAGCTTACGCCTCTTTCTTTTCTACCATATGCAGATGCACATCTTGTTGTGGGAATGGAATCGAAATGCCTTCGCGATCGAAACGCAGTTTCACTTCTTTAGTCACATCCCAGTACACATCCCAGTAATCGTCAGTCTTCACCCAAGGACGAACAATAAAGTCCACTGATGAAGTATTTAGCGTGTGCACCTTAATGTTTGGCTCTGGTGAACGCAGTACTGATGGGTGTGAAGTAAGAATATCGTTCAACACTTCTTCAGCTTTTAAAAGGTCATCCGCGTAACCAATACCAAATACCATATCAACACGACGAATACGCTCGTGCGTCACGTTCTTGATCACATCACCCCAGATCTTGCTGTTTGGCACGATGATGATTTGGTTGTCGAACGTTCGGATTGTGGTGTTTACCAAGCTCATGTGGCTAACTTTACCATCGACACCACCCGCATAAACAAAATCACCGACATCGAATGGACGGTAAATAAGCAGCATCATACCCGCAGCAAAGTTCGATAGCGTATCTTGCAATGCAAAACCGATGATCACACCGGCAATACCGAAACCGGTAAGGATTGGAGCAAGGTTAAGACCGATTTGTGACAGGCCAACCATGATACCGATGATCCACACTGCTTTACCCGACATCGAGATAAAGAAGTCTTGCATCAAATGCGACATTTTTAAGTTCTTCGATGCAACCGTCTTACTCACCACTTTGCGGGTTAATTTCGCTAAAGCACGGGCGATCAAAAGAATCAGAGCAAACACAAACAGCTGGAAGATGTGCTGCGGAGCGTTTTCAGCAAACCAGTCGACGGCTGCATCTGACCAATGACTTAGGATAGATAGAATGACTTTTGTATTGAGCAAGTCATGAGTGATGCTGCCTGTCACCTCAAAGATCTGACGTTTGTATTCAGACGTCTCAATACCTACTTTATCGCCAATTGAAATCAGCGTACGTAGGCTGTCAGTGGCAATGTTTAAACGCTGCTTAAGAATCAGTTGGCTCAGTTGCAACGACGCTTTTTCTGACTCTGGACTAGAAGAAACTTGTGAACTGATGATCTCACTTTGCTGCTTTAAGTATTGAATCGACGCTGATAGCAGACGCATGCGCTTATCAACGCTATCTTTAAAGTCAACGTCCGCATCTTCATCTTGCACGCCCAGCATCTTCAACCAATTCAGGTTTTGCCAGCTCGACTCGTAACTCACATCAAGGTAATGCTGCAGTTCGCGGTACTCGTTAAGCAGTGAAAGCTTTTCTTCGTCTTTTGCAGAATTCAGCTCACCGTTCAGCGTTTTGATCTTGTCATCAAGGTATGCCACAGCGCCTTCTGAGTACTTCTCTTGAGTTTGTACTAACTTAATAAGCTGCTCATGAGGAATCGATTTATTACTGATCGCGGTTGAAAGGCGGCTTCTCAGCTCTTCATTTTTTTGAAACAGCTGAAGCTGAAGCGCGTCACGCTCATCACCACTGGCTAGTTTTAACGTTCCAGATAAGTCAATGATATATTTATTAATGTTATCAATCGCTTGTTCCGCAGCAGACACAGTCGGAGCCTCAGCAGGCGCTTCCAAACTTTCTGTCGCACGCACAATGAAAGAGCTCATCGTTAACGCCAACACCGTAAATAAAACCACCAGCGGTGTAAAACGCACTTTTAGGGGAGATAATAACGTCATTTTTACCTCGTAAGAGACACTACTCGATCTAAGCGATCAAGAATCGGGATATAAAGCCTTGAAATTATATGCTCTAAGTTTACGACACTGAACATAAATTAGAACGCCTTCTTTAAATAACATGCCTCACTCTTCATAAAAGCACCTTCATAGCAACCTTTTTCTAACACCAAACACCATACTTTTACGATATCTGTTCTCCAGGACACAAACCGAATAAAAAACCACCAACAATACGCATCAATACACATAAATAAGGCTATTTTGTAAATGCTGGCTATATCTATTTTGCTGCCGGCGTTGTTAGTCGACCAACCAACAGAACTAACAATAAAGACAACAAATTCAATAAGATAAAGGATTATAAGATGCCACTCCATAAAAAATCGGCCTTGAAGGGCTCAATGCTCGACGACGTCTACTGTTCTAAAGATCTCTCTATTGTGATGCCCAAGTATCGCATTCCTGACAATGAGCATGCAGCCTCTCACGCTTATCAAGTCGTCCACGATGAACTCATGCTAGATGGAAACTCCCGCCAAAATCTAGCGACGTTCTGCCAGACCTGGGCGGAAGACGAAGTTCACAAGCTGATGGACGAGTGCATCGACAAAAATATGATCGATAAAGATGAGTATCCACAAACAGCAGAGATTGAGTCTCGTTGTGTGCACATGTTGGCTGACCTTTGGCATGCTCCGCATGCAGAAAACCCAATGGGTTGCTCGACAACAGGATCGAGTGAAGCAGCAATGCTAGGCGGAATGGCGCTCAAATGGGCGTGGCGCGAAAAAATGAAGAAGCAAGGCAAACCGACTGACCGCCCTAATCTCATCTGTGGTCCGGTACAAGTGTGTTGGCATAAGTTTGCTCGTTATTGGGATATAGAATTACGCGAAATACCAATGCAAGGCGATCGCTTAATCATGACACCAGAGGAAGTGATCAAGCGCTGTGATGAAAACACGATCGGTGTGGTGCCAACACTTGGTGTGACTTTTACGTGCCAATACGAGCCTGTAAAAGAGGTGCATGATGCACTGGATAGGCTCCAAGAAGAAACAGGCTTAGATATTCCCATTCACGTGGATGGTGCAAGCGGCGCGTTTCTCGCTCCATTCTGCGACCCTGATTTAGTTTGGGACTTCCGATTACCTCGCGTGAAATCGATCAACGCATCTGGGCATAAGTTTGGGCTCTCACCGCTTGGCGTTGGATGGGTTGTATGGCGCGATGCGGACGCTTTGCACGAAGACCTGATCTTCAACGTCAACTACCTTGGTGGCAACATGCCAACCTTCGCCCTCAACTTCTCTCGTCCTGGTGGGCAAATCGTAGCTCAGTACTATAACTTCCTTCGCCTTGGCCGAGAGGGTTACCGCAAAATCCATGACGCCTGTTATGACACTGCTCGCTACCTTGCTCAAGAGATCGAGAAAATGGGTATGTTCCACATTATCTATGATGGACACGGCGGTATTCCTGCACTGAGTTGGTCAATAAAAGAAGGGGCAAATCCAGGGTTTAATCTTTACGATCTTTCTGATCGTATCCGATCTCGTGGTTGGCAAATCGCAGCGTATGCGATGCCAGCAGAACGTGAAGACTTGGTCATCATGCGAATTTTAGTCCGTCACGGTTTCAGCCGTGATTTGGCTGACCTACTGATCACGGATTTGCAGCACTGCGTGGACTTCTTCGACAAGCATCCAGTCGTAAACGGCAGCGATGCAGACGAGTCTAGTAACTTCAATCACGGCTAATTGTCCCCTTTCACATAGAGCAGGGAGCCTTTAGCGCTCCTTGCTTTTTAACGTTTAAAATCACAGGTGACAGTATGTCTTTTCTTTTTAGTTACTTGTCCGAAAACCCATTCGTATTTCTGTTTTTATCACTCGCTATCGGTTACCCGCTTGGCCGATTAACCTTTAAAGGGGTGAGCTTAGGCACCACTGCAGGCACATTGGTGGTGGGCGTTGCTCTAGCGCTGACTTCGTTCTCTGTCTATGGATTAAAAATTGAAGAACCCGGGCTGGTCTCAGACATCTTCTTAATGATGTTTATGTATGCCATCGGGATGAAAGTTGGCCCTCAATTCTTCTCTGGGTTAGCTCGCGGTGGCATCGACTTTGTCGTAATTGGCTTAATTGTCGTGTTCAGCAATTTCGCAATTGTGGTCATCGGCGCCAAACTGATGGGGTTAGAGCCCGGATATGCCGCCGGAATCATCTCCGGTAGTTACACAGTGACGGCAGTGATGGGGGTCGCACAATCAGCCATCAGCTCCGGGGCATTTACACCACCAGAAGGCATGAGTCTCGACCATGTTAGCGCGAACATTGCAGCAGGCTACGCGATTAGCTACGTCTTATCGACCGTACTCATTATCCTATTTATCAAGTACCTTCCTTCCCTGTTTGGTATCGATCCTGTGAAAGCAGGTAAAGACGCCGAGGCGGAATTCTCGACGGGTGACGACGATGAAAAGCTACCAAGTACGTTTGGGTTTTCAGATGTTGGCGTCCTTCCAATTGATGTTCGAGCCTATAAAGTGACACATCAGGAACTCGTCGGGCGTTCAGTCCAAGAGCTATACCAGTCCTTCCCTGACGCAGCGGTCCTAAAAGTCGTACGAGGCGATGAAGTGATCGACGCTTCACAGAATCCAACTCTAGCTCTCAATGACGTGATTGGTATTCGTGGTGAATACCGCGTGTTAATTGCGGAAGGTGAGGCCGATATTGGGAACGAGGTTGATGAGCCGCGTGCGAGAAATGTCGATATTGAAGTCGCAGACATCCACGTCGGTAAGTCAGAGCATGCTGGTAAAACCATTGCACAATTGCATGCTGAAGTGGGTTTTGGTGTTTATTTCAAAGCGATATTCCGACAAGGCCACCAGCAGCCTTTATTGCCTCAAACCAAAGTCGAAGTTGGGGATGTCATTCGTATCGCTGGTTCCAAATGGTGTGTCGAAAAAACCGCGTCACAACTCAACAGTGTTGCCATTGTTGAGAGCACAGTGACAGAGACTTTTTATCTCGCCCTATCATTGCTTGTTGGCTATATTTTCGGTCACTTTAGCGTCACGTTAGCGGGGATTCCATTTGCACTCGGTACCTCTGCAGGCTGCATGTTGACAGGTATTGTGTTCTCCTTCCTACGAACACGAAATCCTGCCTTTGGCGGACCAATGAGCGAAGGCGCAAGAAGCTTCCTACAAGATATTGGTCTTAACCTGTTTGTTGCTGTGCTTGCCGCTACAGTAGGTCCAAAAATCCTCGCCTCGTTCCAAGGCATTATCGTCATAAAAATAGCGTTACTTGGTGTGACAGCCGCTTTGGTACCTCCGTTGTTGGCTTGGTTGTATGGTTTGTACTTCCGTAAAATGAACCCGGCAATTTTGGCAGGCGCCTGTGCAGGAGGCCGAAACAGCACGCCTGCAATGAAAGGGGCTCAAGATGCAAGTCAAAGTGATATGCCAGCCATCGGCTACCCTGTCCCTTACGCCGTGACTTCTGTCTTAGTGTTGATTTTGGGCTACGTTGCAATGGTCATTAGTTGATGAAGAATCTGCACATTACCCACAATGAACTATCATTTAAGCGAACTGAACGCTAATTGATTAAAGATTAAGGAGAAATCATGGGCTTTCTATCTTGGATTATTCTAGGTTTGATTGCAGGTGCATTAGCTAAATGGTTGATGCCAGGTGATGATGGCGGCGGTTGGATTGCCACTATGGTACTGGGTATCGTGGGCGCTTTCGTTGGTGGCTTTTTAGGAAGCTTTGTTGGCCTTGGCGCTGCAGACGGCGTGAATATAGGCAGCATCATCACCGCAACGTTAGGTGCTTTCGTTGTATTGTTTGTCTACAACCGCTTTATTAAAGGTTGAGCGAATTCCAGTCCCTTAAAAACAAACAAGCCTTTCATAATGAAAGGCTTGTTTACATTCGGCTATGAGCGATTTGGGTGATTCAAAATATGGTCTTCCCAGTCCACCACATCGATTTCATACACCACTTTGTTTCGTACACTTTCTCCTGCTGCGTGCATTGCAGACTTAGAGCCAGTGATTAATGGGTGCCACTCTGGCAACGGTTGGTTTTCTGCCAACAAGCGGTATGCACAAGTGTGTGGCAGCCATGTAAAGTCATCAATATCTTCACGCGTCAGCTTGGTGCACTCTTCGCCTGAAGTGAAACGGTTCGGGTAGTCTTTACACGAACATGTTTTGCTGTTCAGCCAACTACACGCCACGTTGGTGTAATAGATTTCATCCGTATCTTCATCCATTAGCTTGTGCAGACAACACTTGCCGCACCCATCACAGAGCGATTCCCATTCTTCTTCTGTCATGTTCTCTAACGATTTACTTTGCCAAAATGGAGTGCTCATACGCTTACTACTTATTACTGAATGGGATTGAATTGGGTGCGTTTATACCCCTCTGAACAGCAAAATTCAAGTTTTAAGGCCTTACTGGAGTGATAGGAGCATTGAGTAAGATTTGTTCGTATTTACTTATGGATAGGAATTTACGCGCATCTCTTCCAATCTGGCGAGAAATGTCCATAATGCCCCCTTCATTTTTACGAGGGCTTTTAGATGGATTGTCGATTGGGTTGTGGAGCATGCTGCATTGCACCGAGTATCTCTTCCCCTATTCCTGGCATGCCAAATGGCAAACCAGCGGGCGAACGTTGCGTTCAATTGAATGACGACAACCTATGCAAGCTATTCGGAAAAGCTGAGCGACCAAAAGTTTGCCACGAATTCAAACCGTGTCCGATCGTGTGTGGCAAAACCAATCAGGAAGCTTTGAGCAACATTACTGAGCTAGAACTGCTCACTTAATCGTTACCCAATTCTCTCAGGTAGAGGTAGATCGTATCACGCGAGATACCTAGGTGGCTGGCCACCATTAATACCGCATCTTTGTATTTGAAAATCCCCAAACCTTGTAAGCGTGTCACTAGCTCTCGATTGCGTTTAGATGGGCTAATTGCTTCGTTCGACCACACTTCTGATTGAACCGTTTCAATCGTACTAATGATGGTCTCGTCAATATTACGAGCAAACGTTTCTGGGGATTGTGCCCCAGTACAACACGGGTTCTGCTGCGGTGGCATGATGGAACGCAAGAAGTCTTGCATTGGCACATCCATATCCACGTTAATACAAAGCAGGCCAATCGGCTTATTTTTTGGGTTGCGGACGATAGTGGTGATCGAGTGCAAGGTCTTTCCGCTCGCCGTTTTAGTCAGATACGAGTCTGAAACGTCCTTGCCCTCAAGTAGCTTCATTCTTGCTAAGTTGGTAATTGGCGCGCCTTCTCCACGTTCAGTGACATGGCCATTGGCAATTTTGATGATTTCCGGTGCTTCCGCATCAAGACTGTGAAGAACGACTTCAGTATGTAGCCCTATCTTTAGTTTGATTGGCTGCTTAATCCCGGCTTACTTGGTATACCAAGTGCCTTCTTTACATAAATACAAAGGCGCTTCACTTTACCTGATCATCGCAACAGGCATCCTGCTTTGTATTTCACCATTCATCGCATTTAGCTAACGATTAGCATCACTAGTCGAACGATTCCTCTCACCTCGGTTATTCATCTGTATGATGATGACCGAGGTTTTCCTTTTAACTCATTTACCTACCAATTTCGTTTCATATCTGAGACAAAATCACTCCCGACTTATATTTAGGTTAATTTCCGTGCTTAAACGCACACTTTTTCGACAATTTTCTACTATGTTCAGCGGGTAATCTAAATCCGACATAGGAAACGACATGAATAGATATATGGCAGAGGTTTTTGGTACTTTTTGGTTGGTACTTGGTGGTTGTGGTAGTGCAGTATTAGCTGCTGGCTTCCCTGATGTCGGCATTGGTCTACTGGGCGTTTCTCTTGCGTTCGGTCTAACCGTTCTTACTATGGCATTTGCAATTGGCCATATCTCAGGTTGTCACCTAAACCCAGCAGTAACCATCGGTTTGTGGGTCGGCGGTCGCTTTGATACTAAAGACGTTGTGCCTTACATCATCGCGCAAGTGATTGGTGGTGTGATTGCAGGCGGCATACTTTACGTGATCGCAACAGGTCAAGCGGGCTTTGATGTGGTTGGTTCTGGCTTCGCCGCGAACGGTTACGGCACGCATTCTCCAGGCCAATATTCAATGGTTGCGGCTTTAGTGACTGAAGTTGTGATGACGATGATGTTCCTAATCGTAATCATGGGTGCAACAGACAAACGTGCACCACAAGGCTTCGCACCTATCGCTATCGGTCTATGTTTGACACTGATTCACCTAATCAGCATCCCTGTGACAAACACATCGGTTAACCCAGCGCGTAGTACTGGTGTTGCGGTATTTGTTGGCGACTGGGCGGTTTCTCAGCTTTGGCTATTCTGGGTAGCACCAATCGTTGGTGGTATTCTAGGCGCACTTATCTACAAGAACCTTTTAGGTACAGAATCAAACGATTAATCGATTCTCGAACCTCAAGATCAAAAAAGCCGCTGAATTCAGCGGCTTTTTATTAAATCTTGTGTCGACCCAAAAGGGAGTGTGACAAGGTTGTCCCGTCCACGAGCTCAAGCTCGCCACCTACTGGTACACCGTGTGCAATGCGACTTGCTTCCACTTGGTGTTCTTTACAAAGTTCTGCGATGTAATGAGCCGTCGCTTCCCCTTCTACCGTTGGGTTGGTAGCGAGAATCACCTCAGAGATATCTCCGCGGCGCAGACGGTAATCCAATACATCTAGACCAATATCACTTGGACCAATTCCGTCCAACGGTGATAAATGTCCCATCAGTACAAAGTATCGACCCGAGTATTGACCCGTTGCTTCTACTGCTGCGATGTCTGCCGGACTTTCTACCACACAAATCTGACCATTTTCTTGACGCTTTGGGTTAGTACAAATATGACAAACTTCTTCTTCAGTGAAGGTACGACACTCGGTGCAATGGCCAATTTCTGTCATTGCTTGGCTCAGCGCATCTGCCAGTTGCAGACCGCCTTTTCTATCACGCTGTAACAAATGAAAGGCCATACGCTGCGCCGACTTGGGGCCAACCCCAGGTAGACAACGTAAGGCCTCCATCAATTGTTCCAGCATATGACTGGTACGCATTGAAAATCCGCTTAGTTAGAATTCAGCAGATTAGAATGGCATTTTCATGCCTGGTGGTAGTTGCATACCGCCAGTTACTGAAGCCATTTTCTCTTTTTGAGTTTCTTCAACGCGACGTGCTGCATCGTTGAATGCTGCAGCGATAAGATCTTCTAGCATCTCTTTGTCGTCTTCCATCAGACTTTCATCGATTTCTACACGACGCACACTGTGACTACCAGTGATTGTAACTTTAACTAGACCAGCACCAGACTCGCCAGTTACTTCCATATTCGCGATTTCTTCTTGAAGCTTTTGCATGCGATCTTGCATTTGCTGGGCTTGCTTCATTAGGTTGCCCATACCGCCTTTACCAAACATGTTTATCTCTCTGGTTTAATTAGGTGTTGCATCTGTTAATGGGGTTGTCACTTTGGGTTTTCAACCCCATTCCGTTCAATTTTTAGATAGGGCGTACACTATCTTTATCAAGCTCTGCAGCGAATCGACGTTCGATGAACTGAACGTGTGGATCGTTTTCTAAACTGTTCAGCGCTTGCTGTAATTTCTCTTGGTAGAGTCTATCTCTCAACTCTAGTGGCGTCTCACCACTTTCGCTAACATCAATACTCAAATGACACTCTTCACCCAACACATGGTTCAGTGCACTGTGCAGCTCGCTTTGAGCTCTGTCGGTGTTCAAGTGTGCCTGACTGCCTCTTAATTGTAGCGAAACTGTCGAGCCTTCTTTGTTGAAATGCGAGTTTAATGCAAGTTGTTCAACCAACTTAGGCGTATCCATCTTGCTAATCAGGTTCGCCCACTCGCTTTTCTCTAGTGATTCATCAACCAATTTTTGCGCCATTTCTGGCGTCTTTTCGTGCTCTAGCGCTTGCTTGAGCTGCGTAGGTGTCAATTGCGTATTGGCTTTCTTTTCAACCGGCTTGGTTGGTCGCCAACGGTACGCTTCATCCTCTGGAGCTTGTTTTTCAGCTTGAGGAGCAGACTTAGGCGACACCTGCGCGGAATTGCCATGCAATTGCGCTAGACGGTCAATAACCGATTCTTTTTGTGCAGATGTCGCGTTAGACTTTTTTGGACCACCACTTTGTCCAGGTGCTTGTTGTTGCTGTTGCTGCCCCTGGCGCTGTGAGCGTAATTGGTGGCGCAGGCCGCTCAAGTTACTGCGAGCTGGTGCCGGCGCACTTTCTTGCGGCTGAGCCTGTTGAGGAGCTTGCTGCGTTGGCGCAGGGTTCTCACTCATTGGTGGTGCCATATCATATTGTGGAGCCATGTCGTATCCGCCCTGATATTCAGGCTGGTACTGTGGCGTCTCATTCATCGTAACTGGATTATGGGCCGCTGGCTGGCTCGTTGGCTGAGATACGGCTTGTTGTTGCGGTGCCGATGTCATCGGGCGACTTTGCATTTGCTGTGCAGGCGCTTGAGACACCGGTTGCTGTTGCGATGATGTCTGTTGAGATGGCTGCTGTGGAGCCGCTTTTGGCTGACTCGTACTCGCAGCTGGCGCGACTTGTGGCTGTGATGATGTCGAAATTACGTTCGCACCGTTACTGGCTGATGGACGAAATGCCATCATGCGCAATACGATCATTTCCATGCCGACGCGACCATTAGGTGACAACGTCAGATCTTCACGCCCTTTCAAAGCAATTTGGTAGTAAAGCTGAACATCTTGCGGCGTTAGAGCTTTACTTAATAATTCGATTTTTTCAGCATCAGGTTGAGCCTGATCCAAGGTCGATGGCAGAGCTTGATACATCGCGACACGATGAAGCTGCGATGCCAATTGTTGTAACAATCCATCCCACTCCACACCGTTTGATGCAAGTTGCTGGATTTTGTCCATCGCCTGTTGAGGTTGCTTACTGCTGATCGATTCCAGCAAGTGAATAGCTTGGTCTGTATCGATCGTCCCAAGCATATGGCTTACGACATCGGTTTGAATCGTACCGTTGCCTAGGGCGATAGCTTGGTCAGTAAGGCTAAGTGCATCACGCATACTGCCATCTGCAGCGTGCGAGATCATGCCAAGAGCTCTTGCTTCTGCAGAGACTTGTTCTTTTTCCAGAATATGGTCAAGTTGCTGATGAATATCATCAACACTGATTGGCTTGAGGTGGAACTGCAAACAGCGCGATAAAATCGTCACTGGCAATTTTTGTGGATCCGTCGTAGCCAACAAGAACTTCACATACTCCGGCGGCTCTTCAAGCGTTTTTAACAGCGCATTGAAAGAGTGACGCGAAAGCATGTGTACCTCATCGATGAGGTACACTTTAAAACGTCCACGAGCAGGTTTGTATTGAACGTTGTCTAACAGTTCACGAGTGTCTTCAACTTTAGTACGAGAAGCTGCATCGATCTCTAATAGGTCAACAAAGCGACCTTCATCGATCTCACGACAGGTATCACACTCACCACAAGGGTTAGCAGTAATCCCCGTTTCACAGTTCAGGCCCTTAGCAAACAGTCGGCCAATCGACGTTTTACCAACGCCTCGCGTGCCGCTAAATAGGTACGCATGGTGTAAGCGATTTTGCGCTAACGCGTTCTCTAGAGCCGTCAGGACATGGTTCTGCCCGACGACTTGATCAAACTTGTTAGGACGCCATTTTCGCGCTAAAGCTAAATAACTCATTGAATGTATTAGTGTCCTTCAAACTCGCAAATGCTGTATACGTTCAGACCTAGACCTTCTAGGCGCTTATCACCACCAATTTCTGGTAGGTTGATAACGAATGCAGCGTGCTCTACCTCACCACCTAATTGGCGGATCAGTTTTGTTGTTGCTTCAATTGTGCCGCCAGTTGCTAGCAGATCGTCAACAACCAATACTTTATCGCCTTCTACGATTGCATCAGTATGAATTTCTAGCGTATCAACACCGTACTCAAGCTCGTAAGATTGAGCGATTGTAGGGCGAGGCAATTTGCCTGGCTTACGCACAGGAACAAAGCCAACACCGAGTTCAAGTGCTAAAGGTGCACCAAATAGGAAACCACGTGCTTCTGTACCAACCACTTTTGTAAAGCCCATGTCTTTGTAACGCTCAACCAATAGGTTAATCGTTGCTTGGTACGCTTTTGCGTCTTCAAGAAGGCTAGTTACGTCGCGGAAAAGAATGCCTGGTTTTGGGTAATCTTGAATGCTTTTGATGCTAGATCTGATCAGTGAAATTGTTTCTGTAGTCATAATACCGATTTACTTAGATTGGCTCATCACCCTCTATTCTTATCGCAGTATATATGAGGGCAACAAACAATAGGTTTTCAGCGCTATGAGCTCAATTGAATCGCAGTCACAGACGCTGAAAATACAAACGCCCACTCGAAGAGCGGGCACACTATTCTCTACAATCTTAGTGATTTTCTTCCCTGTCAGCAACCAACTCAGTCACAGGCAGGCGCATAAACCAACTCAGTAAAACGATTAGCATCACTAAAAGCGCAATTTTCACCCAAGTAATGGGCACAACAATGATAGAAACGGTGAAACTCAGCACGATGAAGAACGCACCACGTTGTTTTACCTTGCGCGTGACAGCGCGGTTTTTGTGCCAATTCTCCAGCATAGGGCCAAATGTATTGTGATCATGCAACCAACGATGAAACGCAGGGCTACCACGCATAAAGCAAGCGCTAGCGAGAAGAATAAACGGTGTTGTGGGTAATAGAGGAAGGACGATACCGGCAATGCCGAGCATCATGCAGAGTCCACCAGCAATATTGAAAAAGTAACGCTTAATACGAATAGTGGACTCCAGTAGACAATCGTTCGATTAAAAACCTGCGTAACCGTTCATTACGCGAATCCAAGTTAGCGTTGCAGGTAAAGTTGGGATCAAAAGGACTGCAATGAAACCTAGAAAGTAAAAAATATTATAAGGTTTTTTAAAATCTTTGTCTGCCATGTTGCTTCTTCTCACTTGTTGACTTTACTTCTCCCACCCACGCAGCGTTAAATTATCGTTGCATAAATGGGTCATTATTGTTTTAAGCGCTGACTATACCTTAAACAACAAACACTAAACACCAGTAAAAAGTAGGGTTGTTGAGCAAAATGCGCTCGCTAAGTGGTTGCGGCAGGCAATAAAAAAGCAGCTTCAAAAAGCTGCTTGTTTATAGTGATTATTAGCTGCTGCGATTGCTAGTTACATCAGGCGGTTTAATCGGCTGATGTTAAGACTAAAGCTCGATGAACCAAGACAACCGATAGAGAGTTGCCCGTTGGCTTTCAGAGGTAAATCTCTTGTCATGAAATTTTTCAAACTTCCATCACCAAGTCTATTTGCAGCTGCTATGTGTTGATTTTCATGGCCATCAGACCACTGACTATCAAGCCCCGCAGGCAGAATCGAAACCGAAGCCGAGGCTAGATCCGCAATACCAAAAACGGCATCTACTGCGCCTGCACACTCAGAGCACTGAATGCCCTTTTCGATGATTTCAACCATGTCTTTCAGATCGGCGCTAAAGCTTTTTAAGTTACGTAAGTAATCATCGAACAACGCACGGACTAATAGCGTAGTCGCCACACCATCTTTGTCTAACGAAGCTGAATCCACCAGGTAGAAAGCGAATTGACCGTTCATCAACCATCGATAATCAAACACTAAAGGCATGACATCGGTAGATTGAAGTAAACGATACGAGCACTTCCAATCACCCTGCGAAGTGTCTTTCTCAGGGAGCAGAGCATGAAGCAAGTCCCGCGCTGCGTTTGGATTTTGTTGTAGATACTCCAAATGCCAATGAAGTTCTTGTTCATCTGGCATTTCCCCACCGTCATCAACACGAAACCACTGACTTGCAAAGTCGCGTTGCTCCGCAAAATGACAGTCTGAATCTTCAAGCGTATTTTCTATCGCTTGAGACAAATGTTCATAGTTTCCGATTGGTTTTGGTAAAAAGTCTTTGATGCCGAAACGCAATGCTTTCGCAACGTCTGACATCTCATCAGTCCCAGAAACGACGATTAATGGCATCGACGGATACTCTAGACTAACTTCCTCGACAAATTCGATCCCGTCTAAAACGGGCATAGATAAGTCACACAAGACAAGGTCTGGGTGGCATTCCCTTAGTTGTTGAAGCGCCTCAAGGCCATTCTCAGCTTCGACTACCTTAAAACCCTGACTTTCCAAATAAGCACTAGTCACTTTACGAAATATCGGGTCATCGTCCACCAACATGATGAGTTTTTGATTGACCATTTCTTGCGCCGAGACCATTGCCGTTTGACTGTGAGTCTTAAACATACCTTTGCACCTCACAAAGCTCAGTCAAAAAACAAATTTCTACGTTATTATTTTTGTTGTATTTACATCTTACAAAACGTTATGCAGCAAGACGTCAGGCCCTTTCACCTTGTTATAAACCGTAGCCTGAAATTGACGTTTATACAAATATTCCATGGTTTATCAGTGTTTACTAAAAGTGCTATGCTGTGTTCAAATGGTGCAACATGTTGACTTAAAGCAAACTTTGATCACAAAGTTAATTATAAATTAGCCATAAACGGTAGTTTAATGTGTCTGGAAATATGAAATTAGATGATCTAAACCTATTTCGATTGGTTGTCGAAAATGGGAGCTATACCGCAACTTCGCGAAAAACCATGATTCCGGTGGCAACCATCACCCGACGCATTCAAGCGCTAGAAGACTCTGTCAATCTTCGATTGCTGAACCGTCATGCGCGTAAGCTTTCTCTGACTGAAGCCGGGGAACGCTTTTACCATGAATGCTCACCACTGTTGCAACGCCTAACCTCAACCGCTGAAGAGATTACGGATGACTGTCGTGGGGCATCGGGCAAGATAAAAATCTCTGCCCCGTACAACCTGACAAAGCGCATGATGATGCCAATGTTCAATGCGTTCATGAAACAGTACCCAGATATCAACATCGAACTGACAACGGAAAGCAACGCCGATCAACTTGATCCTACTGAGTGGGATGTGATCTTCCGTGTTGGTCCACAACGTGATTCAAGCTTGATTGCACGTAAAATCGGTGAAGTGAAAGACATCCTGGTTGCTAGTCCTGATTACTTGAACGCAAACCCAGCGCCAAATCATGCTGAAGAGCTTTCTAACCACTCTTTGCTAAAAGGCTCACCACTTATCAAGTGGACTCTGATCAACAGCAAGGGCGAGTCTGTGGTGAACGTAGAACGCGGTCGTTTCCAAGCTAACGCACTGAACGTAGTACGCAGCTCTTGTTCAGAAGGTTTAGGTATTACTTTGATGCCTGACGTGATGATCAAAGAGTACATCGAAAGTGGTGACCTAGTGCGTATACTGCCTGATTGGAGCGCAAACCCGCGCGACATCTACATGCTGTACAACCACAAAGATCACTTACCAGAGAAAGTGCGCTTGTTCATCGACTTTGTGATTGCTTACAACCTTCACTAAGCTGAGAAACATAAGCGAATAGAGACAAAAGCGAATAGAAACAAAAAACCAGAGCCTTGGCTCTGGTTTTTTATATCTTGAGAAGTGCTATTTAAGCGCCTTCATTGTGCAGCTCTAGGTTCGCTAGGTCTTGCTGGATCTCACGCTGTACTTTCGCATCGTCATTGCGAAGACCGTCTAGGAAATCAAGGTATTGTTGGTCAATATCACCCGTTACGTACTCACCGTTAAATACCGATGTATCGAATTGAGTGATGTCTTGGTTGCCAAGACCTACTGCCTCAACTAAGTCATCGAGACGCTGGTAGATAAGCGCATCCGCACCAATTTGTTTACAGATAGTATCGTTATCACGACCATGTGCAATCAGCTCTGCTGCACTCGGCATATCGATGCCGTAGACGTTCGGGAAACGAACTTCTGGCGCAGCAGAAACCATAAACACTTTGTTCGCCCCTGAGTCACGAGCCATCTCGATGATCTGCTCAGATGTGGTGCCACGAACGATAGAATCATCAACAAGCAGAACATTCTTACCTTTGAACTCTGAGCGAATCGCGTTCAGCTTACGACGTACCGATTTCTTGCGCTGCTGTTGACCAGGCATGATGAAGGTACGGCCTACGTAGCGGTTTTTCACGAAACCTTGGCGGTATGGCTTATCGATCGCTTGAGCAATTTGCAGGGCAATATCGCAAGAGGTTTCCGGAATTGGGATAACCACATCGATGTCCAGATCGGCGTAGTCTTCACTGATGCGCTCACCAAGCTTCTTACCCATTTCAACGCGCGCACTGTAAACCGAAATCTTATCGATGAATGAATCCGGACGAGCAAAGTAAACGAACTCAAAAATACATGGGTTCAGTTTTGGGTTGTCTGCACATTGCTTGGTGTAAAGCTCACCGTCAAATGTCGCATAAATCGCTTCACCAGGTGCCACATCACGCATGAAGTCAAAACCAACTGCATCAAGTGCAACAGATTCAGAAGCAACCATGTATTCTGTTGTGCCATTTACTTCGCGCTTGCCAAGACAAAGCGGACGAATACCGTGTGGGTCGCGAAATGCAATCATACCGTGACCGATGATCATTGCCGTTACCGCGTATGCACCCCGGATGGTGCGATGTACGTTAGTGACAGCGCGGAACACATCTTCTGAAGTGACGTTGCCTTTGACTGTGTCAATTTCATGAGCCAATACATTGAGCAGCACTTCTGAATCTGAAGTAGTGTTAACGTGGCGGCGATCTTTTTCAAACAGTTTCTGACGAACTTCGTGTGCGTTAGTCAGATTACCGTTGTGGGCAAGTGTAATACCGAAAGGAGAGTTTACGTAGAAAGGTTGAGCTTCTGAGGCACTTGAGCTGCCAGCGGTAGGGTAACGAACATGGCCAATACCTACCTCACCTTGTAAGCGTTGCATGTGTCTTGCTTCGAACACATCCTTCACTAAACCGTTCGCCTTACGCAGACGAAAACGATTGCTTTCTATGGTACAAATACCAGCGGCATCTTGGCCACGATGCTGTAACACCGTTAACGCGTCATAAATAGACTGGTTTACAGGCGTTGTGCCCACGATTCCAACAATACCACACATGTCCTAATCCTCGATTTGCGACAGTAGCTGGCACTACTAGATAGTGCCAGACAGAAAACTTGATGTTGCTTTTAAATGCTCGAAGAATGGGGCGATGATACGGCTGAACTCAGGGACCAACTGTGACTCTTTCCACCAATCTGAGCTTGGGAATGCAGTAAACGCATCCATAAAAAACAGCACCGCAGAAACAATCAGTACTCCGCGTAAACCACCAAACACCACACCGAGAATTCGATCGGTACCTGACAGTCCTGTTTTTTGTACCAGTTGACCAATGACGTAATTCACCACTGCACCAACCACTAGGGTTGCGACGAATAACGCCGCAATTGCGGCTCCGTTTCGAAACATTTCGTCGTCGATGTTGGTGAAATACACCGCCAATTTGGCGTAGTAGTTACTGGAGATAAAAAATGCTCCGAACCAAATCACCAAAGACAAAGCTTCTTTAGCAAAACCGCGAACTAAACTGATCAGAGCTGAAAATCCGATCACACCTAAAATGACAAAATCTAACCAATTCATGTTTTCTTCATCTTAAGTTGGCGCGCATTTTAACAGAAAAAATGCTGACGCAAACGTTTTCTTATGGATTTAATGGCTTAAATTTAAGCAATTGACCTTTTGAACCTGTAATTTTTTGTAATTCCTTGACCTGTCGTTCAAGTTTACTTTTTGATACATCAGGACCAACAATCACTCGAGTAAAGGCTGTCTCTTTTTTTACATGAGCTTGGTAACCACGCTTCTGTAAATCCTCTACCAGTGCAACTGCATTCTCATGATTTTTCAGTGCCATCAACTGAATGATCCAGGCGGAATCTTCATATTGATTTTTTTCTTCAACCGGACGAACAGCAACTTCAACTTGTTCAGGCTGTTTGACTTCTTCCGGTTGAATCGCAGGCTCCGATTCTGGCGGTGAAACTGCGACATGAGGCTCTTCAGATTCATTCACCGTTGCCGTTACCGGAGATTCAGGCAAAGAGATATCATCTTCTACAGGATCGAGTATTTCGAAGTTCTCCACATCGCTATCAAGCTCAGGTTTGATAGGAATACTGGCAAACTCTTCTTTGTAGTGCAGTTTCTTACCATCTAGGACATCAGGAAGTACGATGACCCCCACTGCTACTAGAATGATGGTGCCGACTAAACGACTTTGGAATTTACTTGCCATCAAATTACCTTTGATTACTCATTATTTGATTGCCAATGCTCCAACACTTCGCCCACAGTATGGAAGGATCCAACCACCAGAATGACATCATCTTGAGCCGCGTGAGTTTTCGCACTCTCAAACGCCTCTACTGGAGTTTGGAACTGAACTTGACCTTGAGGTAAGTATTGGCACAATTCATCTGCTGTTGCCGCACGTGGGCCAGTCAGCGATGCTGGGTACCATTGTGTTGCAATTGGAGTTAATGCTTCGATTGTTGCCTTGATGTCTTTATCATGCAGCATAGCCACCACAACGTGGATGTTTTTATCCGCGTATTGGCGTTTGACCTTCTCAACTAAGTATTCTGCTGAGTGAGGATTGTGTGCGACATCAAGAACGATTTCTGGACCCGTTTGCAAAACCTGCATTCGGCCAGCTAGGCGAGCATTATTCAAGCCATTAACGATATTAATGTCAGTGATTTGCAATTCTGAAGCGCCAAGAGCCATTAATGCTGTCGCCGCATTTGGTAACGGTAGCGATGGGACCGGCAGGTCTTCTAGTGCAAATGCGCCACTGGTCCACTTCCAACCTTTCTCAGTCAACTGGTAATCAAACTGGATGCCGACTTGGAAGAATTCAGCTTGAATGTCATCTGCGTGTGCTGCAACAGTTGCTGGCGGCGTTGGTTGGCCACAAATCGCCGGCTTACCCGAGCGGTAGATGCCCGCTTTCTCAAAACCAATCACGTTGATGTCATCGCCCAGCCAATCAACATGGTCGATAGCCAAGCTGGTAATCACTGATACATCGTGATCAACAACGTTAGTCGCATCTAAGCGGCCGCCGAGGCCAACTTCTAACAGAACCACATCGACTTTCTCAACTTGGAAAATACGAAGTGCGGCTAGCGTACCGAATTCAAACAAGCTTAGGCTGATGTCGCCGCGTTGTTGCTCAACGTAGTCGAACGCCGCACAGTGCTTGCTGTCTTCTGCATCGACTCCGTTAATACGAACACGCTCATTGTAACGAATTAGGTGTGGTGAGCTGTAAACGCCCACTGAATAACCTGCATCTAATAGAATCGCTTCCATTAACGCACACGTCGAACCCTTGCCATTGGTGCCGGCAACAGTAATCACAGTAGGAGCTGGTTTGGTAAGGTTGGCTTTTTGCGCTACCGCTTGAACGCGGTCTAAGCCAAGGTCAATCGCTGAAGTGTGGAGATTTGTTAAATAATCAAGCCACATCGTTAAAGGGGATGTGGCTTGAGGAATAGAGTTTTGGGTCATCTAACTTTAACCATTAATTTCTTTGGTTTTTATGTTAGCTAATACTTTAACCTTTTTCGTCCGCTTCTGGTACAGAATATGGTTCTTCATTTGGAGATTCGTTAACCGAAACCACCATAGGAGACTTGTGGTTAGTTAGCTTAGCCACTAGACCACCCACACGCTGACGCATTTCACGACGGTCAACGATCATGTCAATCGCGCCGTGCTCAAGAAGGAACTCACTACGTTGGAAGCCTTCAGGAAGATCTTCACGTACTGTCTGTTCGATTACACGACGACCTGCAAAGCCGATAAGTGCTTTAGGTTCGCCAATGTTGATGTCACCTAGCATTGCCAAACTCGCTGATACACCACCCATTGTTGGGTCAGTCAGTACAGAGATGAATGGTAGGCCTTTGTCAGAAAGACGCTCAAGTGCTGCACTGGTTTTCGCCATTTGCATTAGAGACATCAGAGCCTCTTGCATACGTGCTCCGCCACTTGCTGAGAAACAAACAAGCGCACAGTTGTTTTCAATTGCTGCTTCTACCGCTTTAACAAAGCGTGCACCAACAACAGAACCCATTGAACCGCCCATGAAAGAGAATTCAAACGCACACGCCACTAGTGGCATGCCCAGCAATTCACCTTGCATTACGATCAGTGCATCTTTCTCGCCGCTGCTCTTTTGTGCAGCAGAGATACGCTCTTTGTAGCGTTTAGAATCTTTAAACTTCAGTTTATCTTGTGGCTCAAGTTCAGTGCCAAGCTCTACGCGTTCACCTTCATCTAGGAATGTTTCTAGACGACGACGCGCTTTCATGCGCATGTGGTGATTACACTTAGGACAAACTTCTAGGTTACGCTCGAGCTCAGCATGGTATAAAACCTGCTCACAAGAAGTACATTTCGTCCACACGCCTTCAGGGATAGAAGCTTTACGTGAACTTACTAGGTTGCTTTTCTCTAAAATCTTTTCAAGCCAACTCATGGAAGACCTTTTCTCTCAACTCTTCCGCTTCATTGCGAAAGATATAAATTCGGAATATTGCGGATGGATTAAAACATATCTTGCCGCGACTGTAGATAAAAAACTGGTTGTACCTATTTTTGATATCATTAATAACGCACAGTTTCTGTACGTATCCAGTCTAAAGTACCGATATTTTGAAACAAAATCGCAAATTTAGTTCAAATTATCGGGCAAAAATAACGGACCGATCGGCACTCGTGGTAGTCCGAACTCTTCTGGGTAGTCCACATCCACCAAATATAGGCCCTCAGCTTTGGCCGTTGCACCTGCTAATTTGCGATCTTTCGCTTCTAAAAGTGACTTGATCCACTCTGGCTTTTCTTCGCCTCGACCCACTTTAATGAGACTACCGGTAATGTTGCGCACCATATGGTGTACAAAAGCGTTCGCTTTAATATCAATCACGATGTAATCACCATGACGAGTCACGTTCAAGTGCATCATGTTTCTGCATGGGCTTAATGATTGGCAATGTGCCGCACGGAATGAACTAAAGTCATTCTCACCCAGTAGATACTGTCCTGCTTCATGCATCGCCTTCTCATTGAGTTCACCATGGTAGTGGCTAACACCAGAGTTCAAAATACCTGGGCGCAGTGCGTGGTTGAAAATAATGTAGCGATAACGACGTGCGGTTGCAGAGAATCGAGCATGGAAATCATCGTTCACTTCCACAGCCCAACGGACAGCAATATCACTTGGCATGTTCGCGTTTGCGCCCATGGTCCAAGCCACCATTTTACGACTCACGTTGGTGTCAAAGTGAACAACCTGACCAGTGCCATGTACGCCAGCATCGGTACGACCCGCACACTGTACTTCGACAGGATGGTTCGCGACCACGGACAATGCTTTTTCTAGCTCTTCTTGGACACTTTTCACTTCTCTTTGGCGTTGCCAACCAAAGTAGTTTGTACCGTTGTATTCGATACCTAATGCGATTCTCATTTTAACCTTCGAACTCTAAAATGGGGCGGGAAGTATATACGTAAGTCTTTCCAGATACAAAAAAGGGCAGCGTTTGCTACCCCTTTTTACTTATCGACCGTTAATCGTATCGATGAGACTCTTAGCCTCTCGGCGAATATCATCTTCCCCGTAGACGATAGCTTCCTCTAACAGTTTAATCGCACCTTGAGGATCGTTCATTTCAAGGTAGATTTTTGCGAGATCCAGCTTACCTGCGGCTTCTGCATTGGTATCTACGTCGACATCACCAATATCGCCAATCACATCCGGGAACTCATTCAAACCCACGTCAAGTTTAAGCTCTTGCTCTTCAAACTCACCACCGTCTTTGTCTACCTGAGCCATCAACTCATCAATGGTCATGAATTGATTTTTCTTCGGATCAAAATCGGTTAGGTCGTCTTGCTCACCCCAGTTTTCTTGCGCGATCTCTGGCTGTGCCAGTGCTTCTGATGAACTCCATACTTCACGCTGGTCTTCTGGAACCTCTGCCGTTGACGAGGTGTTTTCTGGCGACAGCTTAAAGCCATCCCAATCGTCACCAACATCCAGCATGGTTTCAAAGTCCATACCTGCACTTTCAATGGTGTCGCTGTCTAACTTGCCATCAAATACTTCAGATTCAGCATTTTCAGATAACAAGTTCGCCATCGCAGACTCTTCAAAGTCATTTAATTCCGATTCCAAGTCATTGCTCGGCTCAGGCTCTAAATCGGCACTGAAAGCTTCTGGTTGCGCGAAAACTTCAAACAGAGCGTCATGGTCATTCTCTGCTTGTTGTACAGCTTGAGAGACTTCTGAGTGCTCTTTAACAACCTCAGGTTCAACAGTGTCAGAGTCAGAACTTGCTACCTCTTCTGTCACTGATGCCAAAGCATCTTCTTCATTGAACTCTGGTAGTTCAAAGTCATCGAAGTTGAACTCTTCTTCTGCTTGCGCGACTGGCGCTTGAGGCTCAACAGTTTCAGATTCCGCAAGCGCTGGCTCATCGGCCATTGAAGCTAATGCGTCTTCTTCGTTGAATTCTGGAAGCTCTAATTCGTCGAAATTGAACTCTTCTTCAGCTTGCGCAACTGGTGCTTCTGGCTCAGCGATTTCAGATTCCGCAAGCGCAGGCTCTTCAGCCATCGAAGCTAATGCGTCTTTTTCGTTGAACTCCGGAAGCTCTAACTCATCAAAGTTGAACTCTTCTTCTGCTTGCGCAACTGGTGCTTCAGGCTCAGCGATTTCAGATTCCGCTAGCGCTGGCTCATCGGCCATTGAAGCTAATGCGTCTTCTTCGCTGAACTCCGGAAGCTCTAACTCGTCGAAGTTGAGCTCTTCTTCTACTTCCGCAACTGATGCTTCAGGCTCAGCGATTTCAGATTCAACTAGCGCAGGCTCATCGAAGTTGAACTCTTCTTCGTCAACATCAGCATCAGTTGAGCTTGCCGCCACCGGCTCTTGTTCAACTTTGCTCTCAGATTCGATCTCATCAACCAGCCAATCCTCTTCTTGAGGAATTCCAAATTCGTTTTCAACCGTATTTGGTGTTGGCGTGAACGCTGGAGCTGGTTCTGGTTCTGCGTCCGGTTCTACGATCGTTTCTTCTTGTGGCGCTAATGCTTCAGGCAGCTCAGGTAAATGCTCTTCAAGCGTATTCTCGGCAACTTCGCTGTCTTGAGTTGGCGCTTCAAATTGCTGCTCTTCAGTGTCCGTTTCTGATACTTCTTCACCGATCAAAGCATCCAGTTCTGCTGCGAAGTCTGAACGCTCTTGTTCACTTGGTAACAGAGCTTCATTGTTACTTTCGAATAGCTCATCCAGTTCCGTCATTAACGGATCATGCTCAGGGGATGCGTCTTCTAGATCACCAAGGAAATCGTTGCTATCAAAGTCGGCAATAGATTCGGCTGCTTCTGAGTCAAGTTCGTCGTTTGATGCTTGTTCTAACGATTGTGTTTCAGCCTCTGGCTGATTTTCACTCAATAACGCATCGATATCCAAACCAGAGTCTAAACCCAGCGCAGCCTTTTCATCTTCTAGATCAACAACAGGCTCAGCATCCATGACTGGTTGAGATTGAGGCAGTACTTCCTCTACTGCTGGCTCTAAATCATCAAAACCTAGCGAAGCGAGAAGATCGTCATCGCTCTGTGTAGCCGCTGTTTGCTCTGTCTCGTCATCTTCACAAATCAATTCATCAAATGGGTCGATTTCACTGCTTGTTTCGTTCTGCTCTTCTTCAACGCTCTCGTCGCTGAGCAGCTCGTCCAACAGGTCAACACTGTTTTCATCAATGTCTTCTAGAGTATCGTCACCATCGAAGCCCGATAACTTTTCTAGCTCATCAAGCGGGTCAAAGTCATCATCGGTGGAGTCTTCATCTTCGAAGCCAATTAACTCATCAAGTAAGTCCGTGCTGTCTTCATCAATGGTTGGTTCTTCACTTAAACCCGCGATATCTTCCAGCTCTTGAAGGGGATCGAGTTCGTTAAGTGACTCGCCATCGTCTTCACCGATCAATTCATCAAGTAACGCCGATGCGTCCTCTTCATTTGAGTCGTTTTCTGTTAGTCCAGAAAGTGCTTCAAGTTCATCAAACACATCCTCATCTGATTCGCCTGATGTTGGCTGCTCGTATTGTGCTAGCAGTTTATCGATGTCATCGTCTGTCGCTTCACCTGCTGAGAACGCACTCTCAGACACCGCTGACTTGTCATCTTCAACGTCTAAGTTGAGATCATCACCATCAAGATCGGCGAATAGGTCATCCAGCATAGCTTGGTCGACGGCATCATTTTGTAGCGCTTCTGCTGGCTCATCTGCGGCAAGCAATTCTGCGAAAGCATCATCAGACAATGCATCCGAACCGTCTTCGTCAGAAAGATCGAAGCCTGCATCATCATCGTCATCCAACACTTCCAGCTCTGGCGTGACTTCATCAAGCGCACGTTCCATCTCTTCAAGACCAAGGGCTTTTTCTTCACCGTTGACCTTGATGCCGTTGCTAGAAGAATCGAATTCATCGAAACCAACGTCTAGTTCACCATCATCGCCGATACCAGCAAATGGATCTTCGCCATCATCACCCTCTAGGTTGAAGTCGAGGTCATCGTCATCTAGGTTACCGAAAACGTCTTCTTCTTCAGGTTGCTGTTCTTCTTGCCCAAGTAGGTTTTCTGTTTCGTCGTCATCGCCAAACAGATCGTCATCAAGGCTTAGCTCTTCATCTAGCTCATCCGCAGCGGCTAGACCAATGGGAGCAGCAAGAGGGTCAACGTTTTGCTGTTCTTGCGTAGCCGCTTCTTCCTCTTTTGCCTTAGAACGACGACCAAGTAGCATGACAACGAGTAAAGCGATTAGCGCACCTGGGATTAATGCAGCAAGACCGACAAGCCAGCCATTCGATAGGATTTTATCCATCGTACTTGGCTGCATACGTTGTTGCTCAGCAACACGCTGACGCTCCTCAGCCAGCAGTTTTTCTACTTCTGAGCGAATGCGTTCTTCGTCATTCAACGACGTTTTTAGCGTTTCAACCTCGCTTTGTACTTCAGAAAGCATCAAGCGCAGGCGGTGGTTCTTCTCTTCCAGTGACTCTAACTCACTGTGCGAACCTTGCAGCTTGTCTTTTAGCGCGCTGATCTGCTGCTCACCCTCAGGTGATGTGGTCACCGCTGGAACCGGTGTTGTTGGCTCAACCACTTTAATCGGTTGCGGTTTTGGTAATTCCGGCTTAACCGTTTCTGGTTTTGGTTCAGGTTTTGCAACTTCAGTAACAGGCTTTGGTTGCTCAACTTTTGGTTTTACTGGTTGCGCTGGTTTTGGCTTCGGTTGAGTTAAGCGAGCTTCGTGCGCTTTCATGATCGCGACGGCTTGCTCTGTCGTCGCACTTTGAACCTGGTCAAGAGAAGGCACGCGAAGACGACTACCAGGGATCAATTCATGGATATTTTGGTTATCAAACGCTTGAGGGTTGATACGGTAAATGGCGAGTAGCGTTTGTTGTAAAGAAACATTTCGAGATGGTCGCAATTCAGAAGCAATCGACCAGAGAGTCTCGTTTTGACCAGTCGGACCGAAGAAACGCGACGGTTGGTCATTTTTAGGTGGAGCGGGTAACGCTCGTTCAATCTCCTCAGCATAGCTTGGAGACGCTTGCACTTCACCAGAGGGTCCTACAAGACGAATACCTTCGGCTTGAACCGCTGACGATGTCTGAGTCGCGCTCATCAGCACAAGGGCTGCTAACAAACGCTTATAATTTTGACGCATAGAAGGCTCAGTTAGGTGCTAGTAACAATTTGAAATGGTGATCGGTTAAATATATCGGATAAAGCACGCAAAACTATAGCGTTGAGGGTAAAAAATGTGTGGCTCTCACCATATTCGTACTAATCTCACACAATTTTACGCCGTTCGAACAAAAAAGCCTCGCATAGTGCGAGGCTTAAAGGTACTTAGCGAGGTCGACTTAGTAGTAGTCGCGGATCAGAACTTCTGCGATTTGAACCGCGTTAGTTGCTGCGCCTTTGCGTACGTTATCTGCAACAACCCATAGGTTTACGCCGCTGTAATGGCTGATATCGTTGCGAATACGACCTACCATTACATGGTCTTTACCGCCCGCATCGCGAACTTGTGTTGGGAAGTCTTCACCGTGGAATACTTCGATACCGTCAGTTTGCTCAAGTAGGTTAACCACTTCTTGTGCATCGATCGGTGAACGCGTTTCAATGTGAAGCGCTTCTGCATGACCGTAGAACACTGGTACACGAACGCACGTTGGGTTTACTGTGATCGATGAATCGTTGAAGATTTTTTGCGTCTCCCACACCATTTTCATTTCTTCTTTGGTGTAGCCGTTTTCCATCATCTGGTCGATTTGTGGAATACAGTTAAAGGCGATCTGCTGAGAGAATTGCTTCTTGTCAGCTGGTAGGCCGTTTAGCAGCTTCGCTGTTTGACCTGCTAGCTCATCAATACCCGCCTTACCCGCGCCAGAAACCGATTGGTACGTTGACACGTTAATACGCTCAATACCCACTGCATCGTGAATAGGCTTTAGTGCCACCAGCATTTGGATGGTTGAACAGTTCGGGTTCGCAATGATGTTACGGTTACGGAACTCTGCAATCGCTTCTGGGTTTACTTCTGGCACAACAAGAGGAATGTCGTACTCGTAACGGAAGTGTGACGTATTGTCGATAACGATAACGCCTTCGTCTGCTGCGATTGGTGCCCATTTTGCTGACAGTTCACCACCAGCAGAGAACAGAGCGATGTGTGCTTGTGACCAATCAAACTCTTCCACGTTTTGTACGCGAATTGTTTTACCATTGAAGCGGTAAGTCTTACCTTCACTGCGTTCACTTGCCAACAGGAAGATTTCGCCTACTGGGAATTTGCGCTCTTGAAGCACTTCCAAAATTGTTTCACCGACCGCACCGGTCGCACCTAATACGGCAACATTGTATTGCTGGCTCATTGACTTACCTCAACCTGAAAACCTAGTTCTGCTAATGGTGCAAGATTGCATGTTTCGTTACCCACTAGCGTGACAGCGCTGTACTCGCGGCGATCCCAGTAGTTTTTACGCATCAGGTCAAAAGAGCCTGGCTTACTGATTTCGCGGCGGAAAAGAGCGTCATCTTTACGCACATCATAGATTAACTGCGTGATGTTGTGCAGCGTTGCTTCATCCCATGCTCTGTCCAATACCATAGTAGGAACAGGCGCGGTTGGCAGTAAATCGCTGGCATGCGCACGTAATTCGTTATTTAAGAACTCACAGTAGCTGTTGAAAATCATTGTTGTACCGCGAGCTTTCCCTTCCAGACCATAGCCTGCAACGTGAGGGGTTGCGAATGCTAGCAGAGGCAGAAGCTCCATATCAACCTCTGGTTCAAATTCAAACACGTCGAGTGCCGCTGTAAAGCCGTCGTTTTTCAGTAAACGTTGCTTCAGCGCTTGGTTGTCCACAACTGGACCGCGTGCCGCATTGATAAGAATTTGATCGCTACGAAGACCATTTAACACCTTCTCATCAATCAAATGATGCGTTGGGTTTGGGCCATCTTTAGTGATAGGTGTATGCAGCGTGATGATGTCAGAACGTTCGATCAACTCTTCTAGCAGAGTGAAACTGCGAGAATCGCCCTCTTCTTGTTTGAATGGGTCATTGATGAGCACGTTGATGCCCATGCCTTTCAGACATTTTTCAAGGTAACTACCCACTTGGCCCGCACCGATGATACCAACGGTTTTATCGAAAACTGAGAAGCCTTGTTGTTGCGCTAGCACCATCATGACGCTGAACGCATACTCGGCAACGCCAACTTTGTTACAACCTGGCGCAGCGGTGAAGAAAATACCTTTCTCTTGCATCAACGTTTGGTCGACATGATCCATGCCCGCCGTCGCCGTACCCACGAACTTCAGCTTGTTTGCTTTGCTGATCAGTTCTGCGTTTACTTTGGTAACTGAGCGAATCATTAGCGCATCTACATCCACTAAATCATCGGCGGTGAGTGTGCGACCGGGTTTTAGAATCACTTCACCGAGTTGGCTGAATAGCTCTTCAGCGTACGGCATATTTTCATCAACAATAATTTTCATAGCGCCAGCGTTTAACATCCATTTGTATGAGTTCGTTTATTCGCAAGATGCGAAGCTAAAGCGATTGTGCCCTTTTCTTGAAAAATCTCAACAACTAGAGCGAGCAAAAACAGGTTTCAGAAAAGAAAAAACCCGGCTAAATTAGCCGGGCAAAGTTCCAGAACAAAAGGATCCTATCCCGCTCTCCTTGGGATAGAGTCTGCGTCTGTTCGATCAGTTTGACTGATCAAGCTCTGGAAACTGGTTTGTTGGTCCGTTTACGCCGCTTGGGAAATCACAGTGATATTCCGACCAACAAATTCAGTTAGCTTTGGGTCGCTTACGCTTGGTACTTTTTGATTACCAATGTCGCGTTTGTACCACCAAAACCAAAGCTGTTTGACATAACTGTCGTTAGCTCAGCGTCACGAGCTTCCGTTACGATGTCTAGGCCTTGTGCTGCTTCATCCAAATTAGAGATGTTCACACTTGGCGCAATGAAGTTGTTGTCTAGCATTAGCGTTGAGTAAATCGCTTCGTGAACGCCAGCTGCACCTAGTGCGTGACCTGTCATCGCTTTTGTAGCAGAAATCGCAGGGCTGTTATCACCGAATAGTTCTTGGATAGCGCCTAGCTCTTTCACGTCACCTACTGGAGTAGAAGTGCCGTGTGTGTTGATGTAGTCGATAGCGTCAACATCTTGCATTGCCATCTTCATACAACGAACTGCGCCTTCACCTGATGGTGCTACCATGTCGTAGCCATCAGAAGTCGCGCCGTAACCTACGATTTCACCGTAGATTTTCGCGCCACGTGCTAGTGCGTGCTCTAGTTCTTCGATAACCAGCATGCCGCCGCCACCAGAGATAACGAAACCGTCACGATCTGCATCGTAAGTACGAGATGCTTTTTCTGGCGTTTCGTTGTACTTAGTAGATAGTGCGCCCATTGCATCAAACATCATAGTTTGAGACCAATCTAGCTCTTCACCACCACCTGCGAATACGATGTCTTGTTTGCCAAGTTGGATAAGCTCCATCGCGTGACCGATACAGTGTGCAGACGTTGCACAAGCTGAGCTCATTGAGTAGTTCACACCACGAATCTTAAATGGTGTTGCAAGACACGCTGATACTGTTGAAGACATAGTACGTGGAACCATGTAAGGACCTACGCGTTTTACGCCTTTCGCACGCATCGTGTCAGTTGCTACTGTTTGGTTTAATGCAGAAGCACCACCAGAACCAGCAACGATACCTGTACGATCGTTTGAAACTTGTTCTTCAGATAGACCAGCGTCTTCAATTGCCTGCTGCATTGATAGGTATGCATAAGCAGCCGCATCACCCATAAAGCGCATCTGCTTACGGTCAATAAATTCTGCAGGGTTGATTTTCAGATCACCCCATACCTGCGAACGCAGACCGTTTTCTTTAAACTGCTCAGACGCAGTGATGCCAGATTTACCCGCTTTAAGAGACGCTAGAACTTCTTCGACGTTGTTACCGATACTTGAAACAATACCCATACCGGTGATTACGACTCGTTTCATTATGACATTCCTATAATTCAAAAATCCGCTAGATAATAACCAAGATAGTCAACAAAAGTGGTCAGCTTTCCCAGAAATTCGTACAATCGCCGAATTCTAACCGCGCCAAATCACATATTTGCACCATTATGACTTCGATTAAAAACGCAGAACTTGGTTGGAACGAAGCTGGTACACCGGTTTCTGACCAATTTGATGATGTTTATTTCTCCAACGTAAACGGTCTCGAAGAGACGCGTTACGTGTTCCTCAAACAAAATCATCTACCAGAAAGATGGCAGGAATTTGACCAAAGACGTTTTGTTATTGGTGAAACCGGATTTGGCACAGGGTTGAACTTCTTAGCCGTGTGGCAATGGTTTACCGAATTTCGTCGCGAATATCCAGAGGCAACACTAAAAGAATTGCATTTCGTTAGTTTTGAGAAGTACCCACTTAGCAAAGCTGATTTAGAAAAAGCACATCAATCTTGGCCAGAATTGGCAGAGTTTGCCGAAAAGCTGCAACAGCACTACCCAGCCGCTGTGCCTGAGTGTCATCGCATTGTTTTAGAAGACGGCGCTATCACGCTCGATCTATGGTTTGGCGATATCAAAGACTGCATGCCGCTTGTTCCTTATGCTGAGCAAGGCTTGATTGATGCTTGGTTCTTAGACGGGTTTGCTCCAAGCAAAAACCCAGAGATGTGGAACCAAAACCTGTTTAATGGCATGGCAAAATTGGCGAAGCAGGATTGTACAGTCGCAACCTTCACAGCCGCGGGCTTTGTGCGTCGCGGCTTAAACGAAGCGGGCTTTGCAATGAAGAAAGTCAAAGGCTTCGGCACCAAGCGTGAAATGATTGCGGGTTCGATGGAGCAACGTGAAGCGCATTCAAACCACCTACCTTGGTTCAACCGCACAGCGTCTACCAATCATGATTCCATAGCGATTATTGGTGGCGGCATCGCTAGCGCGGCTTTGGCTAAAACGCTGGTTCGCCGCGGTCAGAATGTCACGCTTTACTGCAAAGACGCTCAACCCGCAGAAGGCGCGTCGGGCAATCGACAAGGTGCTGTATACCCATTGTTAAATGGTCCACACAAAGGCGTTTCACGCGTGTTCGCTCCGGGCTTTTTGTTTGCCCGTCAGTTTGTTGACCAAGCAGCGCAAGATATCCAATTTGATCACGATTGGTGCGGCATCACTCAGTTAATGTGGGATGACAAATCCGCAGATAAATTAGAGAAAATGCTTGCTGGTAATTTCACACCGGAGTTAATTCACAAACTATCTTCTGAAGAGACGGCGGAAAAAATAGGCTTGCCGATTGATATGGCATCGGTTCACTACCCTCTTGGTGGCTGGTTATGCCCCGCTGAACTCACTCGTGGTTTGATTGCAAAACTAGAAAACACAGAACTTTTTGAAGCGAAGTTCGAGCATCAGGTCAAGTCACTAGATTGGGATGAAGCGCGTAAGCTTTGGACATTGAAGGCGAACGGTCAAAACTTTGAACATTCAACTGTCGTGGTTGCTAATGGCAGTGAGTTCCAAACACTAAGCCAAACCGCTGATTTACCAATGGGTCAGGTAAAAGGTCAAGTTAGCCATGCTCCTGCAACTGAAACGCTGTCTAAGCTGAAAACAGTATTGTGTTACGACGGTTACATGACACCTGTTAACCCGAATAATCAGCACCTATGTATCGGTGCAAGCTACGACCGCAGCCACCTCGATTACGAGTTTGACAAGGATGCGCAAAAAGACAACGCTGAGAAATTGGTGAAGTGCCTGCCGAACCAAACTTGGACGAAAGAGGTGGATACCTCTGGTAACTTGTCGCGCCAAGGTATTCGCTGTGTTAGCCGTGACCACCTGCCGTTTGTCGGTAACGTAGGCGACTTTGAAACCATCAAAACGCAATATGCGGATCTGCAGAATCAACAAGAACAAGACGTTGAAGCGATTCACCAGCTCCCTAACCTATTCTGTTTCTTAGGTTTAGGTTCTCGTGGTTTGAGTTCTGCGCCTCTAATGGCCGAGGCGTTGGCATCACAAATCTGTGGCGACCCGTTACCACTGCCTGTTGATGTGCTGACTGAGCTGCACCCAAGCCGTATGTGGGTAAGAAAGCTACGTAAAGGTAAGGCGATTACTGAACTGTAACGTGTTTCGAATACGCAAAGAACCCCTCCTAGCCTCCCCTTAAAAAGGGGAGGAACAAGTTCTTAGCCCCACATTCGTCCTCCCTCTTTCCAAGAGGGAATTAGAGGGGGGTAGCTCCGAAAATAAACAACCACTCCTCGCCTCGTTTTAAAAAAGTGAGGAGCAAGTTATGAACCCCGCATTAGTCCTCCCCCTTTCCATGAGGGAGTTAGAGGGGGTAGTTCCGAAAACAAACAACCACTCCTCGCCTCATTTTGAAAAAGTGAGGAACAAGTTCTTAGCTCCGCATTCGTCCTCCCTCTTTCCAAGGGGGAGTTAGAGGGGGGTAGCTCCGAAAATAAACGACCACTCCTTGACTCATCTTAAAAAGTGGAAAAGCAAGTTATGAACTCCGCATAGTCCTCCCCCTTTCTAAGGGGGAGTTAGAGGGGGTAGCTCCGAAAATAAACAACCACTCCTTGACTCATCTTAAAAAGTGGAAAAGCAAGTTATGAACTCCGCATAGTCCTCCCCCTTTCCAAGGGGGAGTTAGAGGGGGTTACTCCGAGGACAAACAACTACTCCTCGCTTCATTTGAAAAAAGTGAGGAGCAAGTTATGAGCTCCGCATTCGTCCTTCCCCTTTCTAAGGGGGAGTTAGAGGGGGTTACCAGTTTTTAGTTCAATGCTGCCACAGCTGCTTTCACTTGCTCGGCAACTTCCGCATTACGGAACTGACCTGTTTCCAAATCAAAGTTATCGTAGAAGCTCGGAATAGATTGCGATGCTTTCACTTCAGCACCAAAGTAAGGCGCAGAGCCTGTCGCCGCAGCGAGAACCGTTTGTGCGCCACCAGGACCAGGGGACGTCGCTAGGTATACCGCTGGTTTATTTTGGAATACGTTGCGATCGATGCGTGTCGCCCAATCGAACAGATTTTTGTAAGCCGCTGGGTAAGAGCCGTTATGCTCGGCAAAAGAAATCACCAAAGCATCCGCTGTTGCGATGTCAGCAAGAAAAGATTTTGCGCCTTCCGCCTGACCAATTTCTTTCTCTTTGTCTTCACTGAACAAAGGGACATCATAGCGGTTGAGATCTAATACTTGCACGTCTGCACCTTCAACAAGGTTAGCAGCGTAAGTCGCGAGGGTTTTATTGATAGAGGTAGAGCTAGTAGAAGCACCAAATGCGATAATTTTCATGGTTGTAATCCTTGTTCACGTTTTGTACTCACTAGAGTAAAAGGTGAGCCCAAGTGCCACAACCACAAAAATTTTAAGGAGAGATTCGAAAATTTCGAAGGAGTTTATTTCAACTCTTTATTGCTCCAACCAGAAACTTAGAGCTGCCAATCGAAGCATATATAACTGTATGAGACTTAAGCTTGCGCTTGAAGCTCTTGCCATAGATCGCTCACGATCACGCGATCGGCAGGCGTCAATTCTGAACGCGCTTCTTCAAGGCTGTTTTCAATGCGAGACTTCAGCTCAGTTACATCATTAATGCCTTCTTCTTCACACGCTGCAGCAGACAGAGAAATGTGACCACGCAAATAACCACCAGCAAACAATTCATCATCCGATGCCGTTTCAATGCGAGCATCAATCAGTTCTAGTAGTTTTTCTTCAAATTCAATAATCATGGAGCTTCTCTGAGGTTATTTAACGATAAAGTCAGACGTTTCCAGCGGCTTGGTTTGGTAAAAGGCACACAACGCATCCGATAGCATTTTCACGCGAGGCGGAAGACCGTTTTCTAGAATACCCATTACTTCATTGTGCACTTTGTGCATGAAACCAAGACGATCTGGTTCAAAATCGCCGTGTAGATTGTCACAACTGACGTTAAAAGGGAAGTCAGCACTTTTCGCTAGAATCCACTCATACGCTTGAGGACGAATTTCCACTTTTTCAAACTCAGCTTGAACCTCGGCTGTACGGCCGTCAGGTTCATACCAGTAACCAAAATCTTCCAGCAAACGACGTTCTGGTCCCGCTACACACCAATGGGCAATCTCGTGCAGCGCTGACGCGTAAAAACCACGAGCAAAAATAATCCGATGATGCGGATGCTCTTGGTCTGCTGGTAAATAAATTGGCTCATCACCACCAAGCTCCAACTTGGTATTAAAAGTTTCAAGAAACTTGTCGTTGAAGATGGCGATAAGGTCTTGATATTCGTGGTTCATCATCGATTCTGTACTTCAAATTGATATGCGGTGAGCATTGTCGCTGTTTTTCTTCAACAGGTAAAGCCACACAACAAGTTTGGTTATTAGCTGGATTTATCTGAAAGTCGCTTTCTCCATACTATTTCTCATTCGTCACAGATCACATTTCCCACTACACTCACGCCTTATTTTTAAGCTTAATGATGGCGACATCAACGCCACTTAAAGCGAGATTCTTTTAGGGTTTAAGCCCCTTCCTCAAGGCTTAGATTTTGTTGGTAAGTTTTGCTGCTGTTTTCCTTAATCTCAAGGACTGCGACAGGGCCCTTTTATTTGAGTGTCCCCTTATGCTGCTAAGTGTGTTGTATATCATTGGTATCACGGCTGAAGCCATGACTGGTGCGTTGAGTGCTGGTCGAAGAAAAATGGATTGGTTTGGTGTTATGTTGGTAGCCAGTGCAACGGCAATTGGCGGTGGTACGGTGCGCGATATTCTTTTAGGTCACTACCCTCTAGGCTGGGTGAAGAACCCTGAATTCCTAGCAATCACATGCGTTGCGGGTGTACTGACAACTGGCTTGGCGAAATGGGTAATTAAGCTGAAAGGTCTATTTATTCGTTTGGATGCACTTGGCTTGATCGTATTTAGCATCATCGGCACCAAGGTAGCAATTGGTATGGGCTTACACCCTGGCATTTGTATGGTGTCAGCGCTAGTCACTGGTGTATTTGGTGGTCTGCTACGCGATTTGATTTGTCGTCAAACACCGCTTGTGTTGCATGAAGAGCTTTACGCATCGGTGGCACTTATCGCATCAGGTTTGTACCTAGCGCTACTTGAGTTCAACGTACCAGATGTAACCGCGACGATTGTCACTCTGATTACTGGTTACATGCTGCGTATGGCGGCAGTACGCTTTAAATGGCGCTTACCTTCATTCAACTTGGAAACAGAAGGCTCGATTCACTGATTCGACTCAAAAGCTATTGAAAAGACATGAAAAAAGGCTGCTCACTGAGCAGCCTTTTGTGTATCTATCGATTTAAGTTTCAAACTTAGATCTTTGGAGTCTCGGTTTGTACGCCATGGTTTTGACCACGGTGGCGTAACAAATGATCCATCACGACAATAGCCAGCATCGCTTCTGCAATAGGCACAGCGCGGATACCTACACATGGGTCGTGACGACCTTTAGTGATCAACTGAGTTGGCTCACCTTCTTTAGTGATGGTTTCACCCGGAACCGTAATGCTTGACGTTGGCTTAAGCGCAATGTTTGCAACAATCTCTTGACCGGTAGAGATACCGCCAAGAATGCCGCCTGCGTGGTTGCTACCGAAGCCTTCTGGAGAAAGCGTATCACGGTGCTCGCTGCCTTTTTGGTTTACCACATCAAAACCGTCGCCGATTTCCACGCCTTTCACCGCATTGATGCTCATTAGCGCATGCGCAATGTCTGCATCCAAACGATCAAATACAGGCTCACCAAGACCAACAGGTACATTCGTTGCCACAACCTGAATTTTAGCGCCAATAGAGTCGCCTTCTTTTTTCAGGTCACGGATAAGCTGATCAAACGCTTCCACTTTGTCTGCATCTGGGCAGAAGAACGCGTTGTTTTCGATTTCATTCCAATCCACTTTATCGATTGAAACGTCACCCATTTGTGACAAGTAAGCGCGGATTTCGACACCAAACTCGTCTTTCAGGTATTTCTTAGCGATTGCACCAGCCGCCACACGCATTGCCGTTTCACGAGCAGACGAACGGCCGCCACCTCGATAATCGCGCACACCGTATTTTTGGTGGTAAGTGTAATCAGCGTGTCCAGGACGGAACTTGTCTTTGATGTCTGAGTAGTCTTTAGAACGCTGGTCTGTGTTCTCAATCATCAGACCAATTGAAGTGCCTGTAGTTTGACCTTCAAATACGCCAGAAAGAATTTTTACTTCGTCCGGTTCACGACGTTGGGTAGTGTAACGTGATGTGCCAGGACGGCGACGGTCGAGATCCGTTTGCAGATCTGCCTCAGTGATTTCCAAACCTGGAGGGCATCCGTCTACGATACATCCTAGTGCGATACCGTGACTTTCTCCGAATGTCGTTACTCGGAAATGTTGTCCGATACTGTTTCCTGCCATTACTTCCTCAAGTTCTTGTCGCCACGCTCTCCATGAACGCAACTGCTTTTCAATTCTTCGTGGAATCATAGTGGCGGTATTACGTTTTGATGTAAAGCCCGATTTGGTGGAAAAAACAAAACAGCCGAAATTTTGCCAGCTCAGTGCGAAGCGGATAAAAAAACACCGAGCACTGGGCTCGGTGTTTTCATTATTTGATCAACTCGTTTGTTTCGACAGACTTAGCCTTTGTACAGTTTAAACTCTTCTGCACACTCAACCAGCTGGTCACGCGTTAGCATGAATACGCCGTGACCACCGTTCTCGAACTCAATCCAAGTGAATGGAATTTGTGGGTACTGTTCCATCATGTGAACCATTGAGTTACCGACTTCACATACAAGAATACCATCGTCTGTTAGGTAGTCTGGTGCGTTAGCAAGAATACGACGAACCAGTTTTAGACCGTCAGTACCTGCAGCAAGACCTAGTTCAGGCTCGTGCGTGAACTCGTCTGGTAGGCTGTTCATGTCTTCTTCGTCCACGTAAGGTGGGTTAGACACGATCAGGTTGTACTTCTCTTTTGGAAGGTCGCGGAACAAGTCAGAGCGAATTGGGAATACTTGCTGCTCCATGCCGTGATCTTGTACGTTTTGCTCAGCCACTTGTAGAGCGTCTGTAGAGATGTCGATCGCGTCAACTTCTGCTTCAGGGAATGCGTGTGCACAAGCAATTGCGATACAGCCAGAACCCGTACATAGGTCCATAATGCGCGTAGGCTCTTCCACCAACCAAGGTTGGAATTCCGCCTGAATCAATTCGCCGATTGGAGAACGTGGCACAAGTACACGCTCATCAACGAAGAACTCAAGACCGCAGAACCATGCTTTGTTGGTTAGGTATGCAGTTGGTGTACGCTCGTTGATGCGTTTTACTACACGCTCAACAATACGCAGACGCTCGCTTGTCGTTAGGCGAGAGTTCAATACGTGCGGAGGCACATCAATCGGCAAGTATAATGTTGGCAGGATAAGCTGAACCGCTTCATCCCACGCATTATCAGTGCCATGACCGTAAAACAGGTTAGCGGCGTTAAAGCGGCTTACCGTCCAACGAATCATATCTTGAAGGGTATGGAGCTCCGATACCGCCTCTTCTACAAAAATCTTATCCAAAATTGCCTCCGAAAAGCGCTACAATACTGCCATAAATTGTAAAAATGAAATTGTTTACCTAATGAGCAAAAAAGACACCGAACACGATGACGATTTCGCCTTGTTTAAGGATGCAGTACAGGGCGTAAAAAAGTTGCGACAGGATACCATAATCCAGCAACCAAAAAAAAATACTAAGCAAAAAGAAATCACACGCTCAAACCGTGAAGCGAGTGATTCTGAATTTTACTTTTCCGATGAGTTTGTCCCGCTCTTAAATGCGGATGGACCAACTCGCTACGCGCGTGATGATGTCTCGACTTATGAAGTGAAACGTCTTCGTCGTGGCGTGTACGTACCTGACGTTTTCTTAGACATGCACGGCATGACACAACAAGAAGCCAAGCGAGAACTCGGTGCGATGATCGCGTACTGCGTGAAAAATGAAATCCACTGTGCGTGTGTACAACATGGCATCGGTAAACACATCTTGAAGCAGAAAGCGCCGCTTTGGTTAGCTCAACATCCAGACGTAATGGCATTCCACCAAGCGCCTCTAGAGTTTGGCGGCGATGGTGCCCTACTTGTGCTGCTTTCTATTCCTGAGAAATAACCCACCGACTCCGAAAAGTATTTCGCTGACGAGCAAGAACGACAAAGGCAGGTTAACCCTGCCTTTTTATTTTTCTCAAGACATCATCCCGAGAACTATTGTTCTATGGCGTGATATGCCAAAGCACTTCACCACGTTGTGTTTGCGGGTCAAACTCAATGCACACCAAGCCAGATGTCGGGAACATTGGTGGCGTCATGTCTTTCACAAATTCCGAGGTAAGGTAGCCCACAAGCGGCAAGTGCGACACAAACAGCAGTGATTCCAGCTTCTCAACTTCAATTAGCGCATTAGCGAAATCAAACACTTGGTCAGATTGACCGTAAGGCGTGATGTCTTCACACGTTTCGATGCTTTTCGCCGAAAAGTGTGCGCTGATTTCTTGCCAAGTTTGCTGCGCTCGAATGTACGGACTCACCAGTACTTTGTCGAATTGAGCAAAACCTTGCTCTTTACATGCTCGGGCAACTGCTTCCGATTCAGTTCTGCCTCTTGGGGTCAGTTGTCTTTCTGCGTCGGTGTTCGCAAAATGCTCTGCTTCACCGTGACGCAAGATAAATATTTTCATGTTATTTCCTAGGGATAGCTAACGCTACCAAAAGGTTGACTGCTATCTTTATACGGATAGCGGGCTAACTTTAATAATGTCGAAACAAAAATACTGATATAATTATCGGTTCATTATACCAATTCGCTTGCTAAAGATAGCGACTTTCTTAACAATCTATTAAAAAGAATATACTCAGTTCATCACATTCTACGATGAAGTTATGAACTCAGTGCATTCCTTCAAATAGCTCGAACCCCATAGCAATTTGCTGATGGGCTTATGCAGAACTCTTACGAATAACAAAAATGCGGCAAGCAGTATTTGTCGAAGCGCAAACTTTGCGCCTCCCCGCTCGGGGATCATAATTACTGTAATGCGAAATCTGGAGACGCATCGTGCACCTAAGTCCAAACGATTCAAATCAATACCGCTACATTACATTGAGTAATGCCCTGCGCGTGTTGCTGATTCATTCCGACACGGCTCAACAGTCGGCAGCAGCCCTAGCAGTAAACGTTGGACACTTCGATGATCCGATGGATCGTCAAGGTCTGGCACACTATCTAGAACACATGCTTTTTTTGGGTACGGAAAAATACCCTAAAGAGGGCGAGTTTCAAAGTTATATTAGTCAACATGGTGGCACCAACAACGCTTGGACGGGTACCGAGCACACTTGTTTCTTCTTCGATGTGACACCTACCGCTTTTGAAAGCGCACTTGATCGTTTCAGTCAATTCTTTACCGCACCACTGTTTAACGAAGAAGCGTTAGACAAAGAACGCCAAGCGGTTGACTCCGAATACAAACTCAAACTGAACGACGATTCTCGCCGTCTGTATCAAGTAAATAAAGAAGTCATCAATCCAGAACATCCGTTTTCTAAATTCTCTGTCGGCAACTTGGATACGCTTGGTGACCGCGAAGGCAAATCGATTCGCGACGAAATTGTTGAGTTTCACCGCTCACAATATTCCGCTGATTTGATGACGCTGACTTTGTTTGGTCCGCAATCTCTTGATGAGCAGCAAGCTTGGGTAGAGGACATGTTTGCCGACATTCCAAACCACCAATTGCGCAGCAAATCGATTGATGTCCCTATTGGCACCAAAGATAGCACTGGTATTTTGGTCCAAGTCGAACCAATCAAAGAGTTCCGTAAACTGATCCTCACGTTCCCAATGCCGGGAATGGACGCACACTACAGCGTGAAGCCTCTCTCCTACTTTGCTCACCTGTTGGGCTACGAAGGTGAAGGCAGTTTAATGCTTCAACTCAAAGAGAAAGGCTGGATTACTTCCCTCTCTGCAGGTGGCGGGGCGAGCGGCAGCAACTACCGCGACTTCACAGTAAGTTGCACCTTGACACCAAACGGTTTGGACCATGTCGATGACATCGTTCAAGCGGTATTCCAATACCTCACCATGATCAAACAAGGTGGCATGGATGAATGGCGATACTTGGAAAAACAAGCGGTATTAGAATCGGCTTTCCGCTTCCAAGAGCCATCACGCCCAATGGATTTGGTCAGTCATCTGGTGATCAACATGCAGCACTATCAACCAGAAGACACGGTTTATGGTGACTACAAAATGGCAGGCTACGATGAAGCGCTTCAACGTTCATTGTTGCAGTACCTTTCGGTTGAAAATGTTCGCGTCACATTGATTGCGCAAGGTTTAGAATACAACCTAACCGCAGAGTGGTACTTCACGCCTTACTCAGTCATCCCGTTTAGTGAAAACCAACGTCGCTTCTATCATCAAATTGATCCAAGTTGGCAATTCGTTCTGCCAGAAAAGAACCCGTACATTTGTTATGACCTCGACCCAAGACCATTTGAAAACGGCGGCTCGTTGCCAGAATTGGTTGAAGATCTCGAAGGTTTTCGACTCTGGCATCTTCAAGATGATGAGTTCAGAGTGCCGAAAGGTGTCGTTTACGTCGCTATAGACAGTTCACACGCCGTTGCATCGCCAAAAAATATCGTGAAAACGCGGCTATGTGTTGAGATGTTCCTCGACTCTCTAGCAAAAGAGACTTATCAAGCAGAAATCGCGGGGATGGGTTACAACATGTATGCTCACCAAGGCGGTGTCACGCTTACATTATCGGGCTTTAGCCAGAAGTTACCTCAACTTTTAGAAATGATTCTGCATCGCTTTGCAGCTCGTGAGTTCAACCCAGATCGATTTGAAACCATTAAACAGCAGCTTCTTCGGAATTGGCGCAATTCATCTCAAGATCGCCCAATTTCACAGCTTTTTAATGCACTGACAGGTTTGCTCCAACCTAACAATCCACCTTTTGCAACGCTGGTTGAAGCATTGGAAGAGATTGAGGTGGATGAGTTGTCTGTGTTTGTTGAATCGATTCTTGCCGAGTTGCATGTTGAGATGTTTGTCTATGGCGACTGGCAACGCCATCAAGCTCATGACATGGCAACCACATTAAAAGACGCATTGCGTGTGAAAGAGCAGCGTTACGAAGAGGCACTTCGCCCACTCGTCATGCTGGGTGAAAATGGCAGCTTCCAACGCGAAGTGAACTGTAACCAACAAGACTCGGCGGTGGTGATTTATCACCAATGTGAAGACATCTCGCCGCGTAACATTGCGCTTTATTCCTTGGCGAATCACTTAATGTCGGCAACCTTCTTCCATGAGATCCGAACTAAACAACAGTTAGGCTATATGGTTGGTACAGGGAACATGCCACTTAACCGCCATCCGGGGATCGTGCTTTATGTGCAGTCACCAAATGCGGCGCCAGCTGAATTGGTTACCTCAATTGATGAGTTTTTGAATGCGTTTTATATGGTGTTGTTGGAGCTTAACGAATACCAATGGCACAGCAGTAAGCGCGGATTATGGAACCAAATTGCAACACCTGACACCACATTGCGTGGCCGAGCGCAGCGCCTATGGGTAGCAATTGGCAACAAAGACACCGACTTTAATCAGCGCGAAAAAGTGTTGGAAGAGCTTAAAGAGTTGACTCGTGCCGACATGATCCGTTTTGTGGTCAATGAACTAAAACCTCGCACTGCCAATCGTTTGGTGATGCATTCGCAAGGTATCGCTCATGAAGACGCGCCGCGTATTAACCTTGGTTTAGAAATTGGGTCAATTGAAGAGTTTCAGTTACGCCCGAAAGATTTCGGTCTCGGGTAAATCATTGTGATTAGCACTGACACAAAAAAGGCTTGCATCACGCAAGCCTTTCTATTTTTAACGCTAGCCGTTAATCGTAGAAGTTACGACCTTCACCCGCACGAGTGAGTAAGCCATCACATGGCGCGTAACGATCACCGTATTTCGATGCAAACTCGTTCATTTTCTCAACCAGTTCTTTCAAACCGAATTGATCCATGTAACGGAATGGACCACCTAAGAATGGTGGGAAGCCTATACCAAAGATCGCACCGATATCACCATCGCGTGGAGAACGGATAATACCGTCATCTAAACAGCGAACCGCCTCGTTTAGCATTGGCAGCACACAACGTAGTGCAATGTCATTGTCGCTTAGCTTGGATTCTGGCGTCAGGTTCAATAGCTTGTAAACTGACTTATCGACTTCTTTCTTTTTACCTTTGTAGGTATAGAAGCCTTTACCAGTCTTACGACCTTTGCGGCCATCGTTCAGCAGTGTGTCGAATACGTCTGGACCTTTAAATCGTTCGCCCAATTCGTTAACCAAGATCGGCATGATTTTAGCACCGATATCCACACCGACTTCGTCCAACAAGGTGATAGGACCTACAGGGAAACCGAAGTCAAGCAGCGCTCCATCAAGTTGTTCGATTGGCTCACTTGCCAGCAAGATGTGCGCAGCTTCGTTCATGTAAGGCGCAAGAATGCGGTTTACATAGAAGCCCGCTTTATCTTTCACTACGATTGGTGTCTTGCCCTGCTTCTTCGCTAGTGCAACAACGGTAGAAATGCTCTCTTCTGACGTAGTTTCATGAGGAATCACTTCCACCAGTGGCATTTTCTCTACTGGGCTGAAGTAATGCAGACCGACGATGTTTTCTGGACGCTCTGCTTTTTCTGCAATTTTGTGAATTGGTAACGAAGACGTGTTAGTCGCAAAGATAGTCTCTGGTTTCGCGTTCGCTTCAATATCTGCAACCATCGCCTGTTTAAGGTCAAGATCTTCAAATACAGCTTCGATAACCACATCAATATGATTGAAGCTTGTAAAATCAATACCACCCGAAAGTTGCAGCATTTTAGATTGCAGACCCGCTTTCGAGATAATGCGGCGCTTACGCTGCTTTTCGAACAACTTGTAGTTGTAGTTCAACGCGTTAAGCACGCCATCATTGCTGACATCTTTAATACGTACTGGCACTTTCGCTTTCGCAACAGAAACATGGCTAATGCCAGCCCCCATTAGACCACCACCCAACACGCCAACTTTGTTGACTGCAGTTGGCTCAGCTTCTGCGCCGTTTTCTTTCTTCATTTCTGTCGTAGCAAAGAAAATAGAACGCAGTGCTTTAGATTCTGAACTCATTACCAGTTCGCCAAAGCGCTTCGCTTCAAGTTCTTGACCTTGGGCAAAGCCCTTTTCAAGACCATGCTGGATCACTTCTAGAATCGCGACCGTTGCAGGGTAGTTACCACGGGTCTTTTCATTGGTTTTCTTCGCGGCTTGCTCAAACACAAACTTACGACCTAAACCACTACCCGACATCAACTTCTCTTTTGTCGATTGCTTTTGTTTACCTTTCTTCTTGCCTTTTTCGACATGCATCTTCGCGACATCGAGTAGGACAGTCTCTGGCACACATGCGTCAACCACGCCCAACTTTTTCGCTTTCTTTGCACGCAGTTGTTTACCTGTAAGGATTAAATCCAACGAAGGTAATAGACCAATCAAACGCGGAAGACGTTGAGTACCACCAGAACCAGGCAGCAAACCAAGTTGCACTTCTGGCAAACCAAGACGCGTTTTATCGGAATCAGTACATACACGGTAGTCACACGCTAGAGCAAGCTCTAAACCGCCACCTAGACATGGACCGTGAATCGCAGCGACAACCGGATAAGGCAGATCAGATAGCTGTTGGAACAAGTCTTGGCCTTGCTTAGCCAATGCTTCCGCTTCACTCGCCGTTGTGCACGCTTCAAGCATACGAACGTCAGCGCCCGCAACAAAGTTATCTGGTTTTAGGGAGTGAATAATCATCCCTTTCACGCCGCTGGTGTCTTTCAGTTGAGCGAAAATTTCTTTCATCTCATCTGCAAACGCCGCTTGCAGCGTGTTCATTTTCTCGTTTGGCACATCGATGGCTAGCCAAGCAATGTTCTGCTCATCAATCTTTAGACTAAATGCTTTTTGCTCGCTCATTACTCAACCTCCAAAATCATTGCTGCACCAAGGCCACCTGCGGCACACGCTGTATTCAACGCGAGACCACCACCACGACGTTTAAGCTCACGCAGTGTTTGCGTCATCATACGAGCGCCAGTTGCGGCAAATGGGTGACCGTAGGCAATGGAACCACCAAGGACGTTGAACTTATCCATGTCGATTTCACCTATCGCTTTCGAACGACCTAGGTTTTCTTGGGCAAATTTATCAGAAGCAAATATCTTCACGTTCGCCAATGCTTGAGCAGCAAAGGCTTCGTGCATATCGATAAGCGTTAGGTCTGAAAGCTCTAGACCTGTGTTCTCTAACACTTTTGCCGTCGCGTATGTTGGTCCCATTAGCATGTCCATTTCCACACCAATGGCTGAGAATGCATAACCGCGGATGTAGCCAAGTATTTCCATACCCAGCTCTTTCGCTTTGCCTTCACGCATTAACATCACTGCCGCACCGCCATCGGTTAGTGGCGTACTGTTCGCTGCTGTCACACTGCCATATTGACGATCAAAGGCCGGACGCAGTTTCGCGTAGCCCTCTAATGTCGAGTCATGACGAATGTTGTTATCTTCAGAGATCCACTTTTTGTAAGGTTCAGGGAAAGCGGTCATCACTTCGTCTTGGATCTTGCCGTCTTTCCAAGCTTGTGAAGCTAAAGAATGAGAGCGGTGCGCCAAAGCATCTTGCTCTGCACGAGTAATGCCGTGTGACTTCGCCATTTGCTCAGCAGTTTGACCCATTGAAAGACCCGTCGAGTATTCAGCCACTGCCGGCGGCACTGGCATTAAATCTTTGAAGCTGAGTTTCTTAAGAATGTTGAGCTTTTGACCCAGCGTTTTGGTTTTGCTTAGCGCAAGCAAGTTCGCGGCAAGTTTCTTAGAAACACCAATTGGCAGAACAGATGAAGAATCCGCACCACCCGCGATACCAACATCAATGCTGCCCGCCATAATGCTCTCTGCCACGTTGACTGCAGCTTGGAAACTGGTCGCACACGCTCGAGTTACGCTGTAGGCATCAGTATGGATGTGCATTCCTGTGCCAAGTACGATTTCACGCGCAATGTTTGGCGCTTCTGGCATTTGAACTACTTGTCCAAATACCACTTGTTCGATGAGTTTCGGGTCGATGTCTGTACGAGCAAGCATTTCGCTCACTACCATTTTGCCTAAATCGACCGCTGGCACCTGGCTGAACTCAGTGCTTTGACGAGCAAAGGGGGTTCGTAGCCCTGCGACAATAGCAACACGTTCACCGTGGCGTGTTTTCTCTTCCTGCTTGCCCATTGTTTCTCCTTAAATACAAGAGGTCTGACCTGATGCATTGTAATCAGTTTGTTAAATTTATCAAACGTGCGTTTAAATAAACGTGAAGCGAGTAGATCTATTGCTCTAGTTCATTGATTATTCGGCGATTAAGAATGATTAACTATAGTGAGTAAAAATGAGGAGAAGTGTGCGGAAGGTAAAATTGAAGTAAAAAAAAACCACACAAAACTGTGTGGTCGGAATATTTATAAAACAATCAACCTACGCCAATTGTAAAATTAATCAGTTTCCTGATTAGGAGAAAGTAAAGTCAGCCTTCAAAAGGAAGTGTCATCTTGCTCAACATGTTAGTCGTCAATGACTAACTAGATGACAAGATGTACTATAGCCCCTTCACTGCACGAGATTTTGAAATAGATCAATTTTATGGCGATTTTACGAATTCCAACCGTATCAAAGTTCGAATAACTTCAAATCGCCTAACAATAAGTGTAGGAAAACACCTGAATAAAAAGATATAGAACAAATTATCATCACTTCAAATAAGTGTTTGATCGTAGAAGATGTATATTGTGCTGCTAAACTACATGGTGTGTACTCAGAACAACCATAAATACAAGCGGTAACCATGACCTCACAGAGCAAGACGGAGGCTCCTGTGGCAATATTTAAAATGTTTGGAAAGAAAAATTCCAACAGTCCGGTCAACTCTGATACGGACAGACAAAGAAAATACGAAGCTCTTGTACGGGGCTATCACAGAGATTTGTATCGCTACGCTTACTGGTTATGCAAAGACAAGGCAATTGCAGAAGATTTGGTTCAAGAGACCTGTCTGCGCGCATGGAAGTCACTGGATAGTCTTCAAGATGAAAAGGCCGCGAAATCTTGGCTTATTACTATATTAAGACGAGAAAACGCACGCCGCTTTGAACGTAAACAATTTGATTTGGTTGATATCGATGACTATGGCAATGATGCTAAAGTCAGCGATGACCCACATCATCAACAGGAATGGCTTCAAGCTCAAATCATGAAGCTTGATGTTGAATACCGTGAACCTTTGTTTCTTCAAGTTGTAGGCGGTTTCAGTGGAGAAGAAATCGGCAGCATTCTTGATCTAAACAAGAACACGGTAATGACACGCCTATTCCGTGCACGTAATCAATTAAAAGAGATGTTGGATTCTCAAGATACTCAGAGAGGACAAAAAAATGGATGATTTAGAATTTCGTCGTCGTATTTTGTCGGATCCAAAACAGAAGGATGAAGAGATTCTGCAAGCTTTAGCTGAGAGCGACGCTAACAGTAAGTTTGCTGATGATGTTTTGGATCTCGACCTTAAGATTAAGCAAGCCATGAATGTGGATGTGCCTGAAGATCTTGCTGATAAAATTCTGTTTAACCAGACATCGAGTGCGCTAGATGACGAGAAAGTCGTAAGACCGAATTTTGCTCGCAAAGCGATGGCGTTGGCAGCATCAGTTGCATTTACTGTGGGTCTACTCGTAGGTCAAATTAACTGGGGTAACGTTATTGTTTCTCCAGCGCAAGCAAGCCTCGCAGACACCGCAATGAAACACGTCGTGGCGGAAGAGCCGTTCGTTCGCAACATCGATGAAGATGTTTCAAACAAGCAAGTCAATGCGAAAATGATGCCTTTCCATTATCAGCTAAACGGTGATTTCCCATACCACGTCTACTACCTAAACCATTGTGGTTTTGGTGAGTCGAATAATGCGCTTCATATCGTCTTCCAAGGTAAAGAAGGCAAAGTCACCATGTTTGTGACTGATGTGAAGAGCGACCAGAAAGTCGACTTTGATAAAGATGGTATGAGTGGTGTTGTGAAACCGGTGGGCAAAGCCAGCATGATTCTTGTTGGTAGCAGCGGCGAAGATATCGATGCTATCGCAGCGAAATTAGCGCCAATGATGGAGCCAATGTAGTAACTTCATCGAAAGCACGCAACTGCACAGTAAAAAGCCGCTAAATTTCGAAATTTAGCGGCTTTTTGTTTATGTATAAAACAAAAACCATTCACACCAATTATTTACTTTAGAGTCAAAACTCTAAATTATGCACTTTAGGTGCAATTTCCCGACATTTAGACATCATTTTTGCAATTTTTATTCAAATTTATCCAATGGTCGGATTTGTATGGTCCACTCTTAATACTACTATCTGCGCCACTGAGCAAAAGCTCAACTTATCGTCCAAAGAGACGAAACCCATAAGGAATAAAAAATGACTCAGAATACGCGTCTGTTTAAAAAGACTCTCCTAGCAGTGACGGTTGCAATGGCATCAGGTCAAGCAATGGCAGCTGGTTTCCAGCTAAACGCACAATCAGCGACTGGTATCGGTCGTGCATTCGCAGGTGATGCGGTAATTGCAGATAACGCATCTGTAATGGCTCGTAACCCAGCAGCAATGGCTCTATTTGACAAAATGGAACTGTCGCTAGGTTTTGAAACGATCACTACTGATATCACTGCAAAAAATATGAGCTACAACGGCTCAGCTGCTGAATCTTACGATGATGCAGGCGGTACATCGGTAGCTCCTAACATCCACCTCATTGTCCCTGTTAATGAAAAATTTGCTTGGGGTGTAAACGCATACTCTAACTTCGGTACTAAAACTGAATTCTCGAACAGCCTATCTTGGTCTGAATACGGCGGCCTTACTGATGTTAAGAGTGTAAACGTCGGTGTGGCAGGTTCTTACCGTCTAAACGAACAGTGGAGCTTTGGTGCTGGTCTAGACCTAATTTACGGCGCGGGTAAACTGAAACGTAGTGCAGGTACAGGTCTGTGTGCTTTCCCTACCCCTATGGGTTGTGCGGCTGGTGAAATTCCACAAGGTACGTCTTTGCTAAATGCTGATGCAACAGGTTTTGGCGTTGGCTTTAACGTGGGTACTGTCTTTGAACTAGACGAGAACAACCGTTTCGGTCTTTCTTACCGTTACAGCCCAGAGATCGAAGCTGAAGGCGACGTTCAATATCTAACAAATTCAGACAGCAACGGAAAGCTACACATGCCTTTGCCAGACATTGCTGAGTTCTCTGGTTACCACAAAATTACAGATACTAAGTTTGCGGTACACTATAGCGTTCAATACATCGGTTGGAAGGCATTTGATAAACTGGATGCAACAATCAATGGTACGAGTCAAACTCTGAGCGAGTACAACTGGCAAGACGGCTGGCACTACTCTATTGGTGGTACGTACTACATGAACTCTGATTGGACGCTACGCGCTGGCTACATGTACGATACAAGTGCACAAGATAAGACAACTTCTATCTCTGTACCGGATTCAGATCGTCAATGGTTCTCTGTGGGTACCACTTACCACATCGACAAAGAATCTAACATTGATGTTGGCTTCACTTACCTAGTCGGTAAAGACGTAGATGTAAACGAAGTTACTGGTTCAACAGTCCCTGGCATTGGTGATGTAACTCTATCGCAAGTATCTGGTACAACACGTGCAGACGCGATTCTATTCGGCTTACAGTACAGCCGCAGCTTCTAAGTATTTCGCGACAAGCTAATATAAGCACTCTCTATATAAAAGGCTGGAATTCCAGCCTTTTTTCTTATCTATTGCTTTCCATTCACCAAGATTGGGCGTACACGTGTAATCAAAAGCCATAATTATGACTCACAGGTGTTCGCTGAAAAATTTTCACACAGCCATTACAGTTAGATAGATCATCTACATACCTACAAATTAGCAGAACATCAAACTAAAAACACTGTTTTATTGGCTTTTCATTTTTAAAGTAATAACTCTAGTCGTAAAATTTCGTCCCACGTTATAAATAACTCAGCGAACATTACAATGAAAACCAACAAGACTCTCCTTTCGGCAGCAGTGGCATTTGGCCTACTAAGCACTTCAAGCGTTGCAAACGCAGCAGGTTTCCAACTTGCGGAATACTCTGCAACGGGCCTAGGTCGTGCATACGCTGGTGAAGCAGCAATGGCTGATAACGCAAGCGCACAATGGCGTAACCCAGCGATGCTAACTTACCTAGAAGGCACACAAGTGTCTGTTGGCGCTATCTATGTAAATCCTAACGTTGATGTTGATGGTACATCGACATTCGTAAATGGCTCTAATAAAGCAAGTTCACACGACTTTGCACATGATGCTGTTATCCCTAACTTCTACCTATCTCATCAGTACAACGACAAGTTTGCTATTGGTCTAGCGTTTGGTACTAACTACGGTATGGAAACGGATCTAGGTAAAGATTTCGCGGCAGCTAACTTTGGTAACGAAGCAAGCGTAATTTCAATGGAAGCAAACCTGAATGCAGCTTACAAACTGAACGAAGCGCTAAGCATTGGTGGTGGTATTCGTTACATCATCGCAGACGGCAGCATTGGTGCGGTAATGCCTCCTCAAATGGGGCTAGTAAAGCCTACCCTACCGGGTCAAACTCTTAAATACATGGAAGGTGACGATACCGCTTGGGGTTGGCAAGTTGGTGCAGCTTGGCAAATCAATGAAAACAACCGCCTTGGTTTTGCATACAAGTCAGCAGTAGATCTTACTCTTGAAGGTCACGCGAATGGTCTTGCTTTCAACCCAATGAACCCTAACGCTAAAAAAGCGGGCTCAATGGACCTAACACTGCCAGCAACAGCGGAACTGGCAAGCTTCCACCAACTAAATGATCAACTAGCAGTACACGCTAGCATTAACTGGACTGATTGGAGCAGCTTTAAAGAGCTAGTGGCAGATTTCCCAGACAAATCAGATCTAATCAAATCTGAAAACTGGGAAGATAACTACCGCTTTGCTGTAGGTACTACTTACAAGCTTGACCAAAAATGGACACTGCGCTCAGGTGTGGCGTACGACATGTCAGCAGTTGATGACAAGTACCGCACAACGACCATTCCAGAAACTGATCGTCTGTGGCTAAGCGTTGGTGCAGGCTATGAATGGTCTAAGAACCTAACGCTAGACGCGGGCTTCACTTACATTTTCGCAAAAGACGCGCCTATTAGCGAACCTCGCGATGCTTCTGATAACGAAGCAGCTGGTTTCGGTGGCGCATTCGAAGGTGAAGTGACTGGTAACGTATGGCTAATCGGTGTTCAAGCAAACTACACGTTCTAATCTGAACGCGAATTATCGATAAAAGAAAGTTAACGATAAAAAGAAAGGCTTGGTGAAAACCAAGCCTTTTTATTTTGCTATTTACTGAAGCGATTAGAAGTCTTCATCTAAGTACTCGTCCAAGTATGCTTCTTCGTCTTCATCCACTTCATCAACATTGTTGATTTCCGCTTTAAAGTCTTGGCGCTGTAGGTAAACATCACGCGTCAACACGTAAGGATCTGGCGATGCATCGAGCTGTGCTTCTTGTGGCACCAATAGCGCACGTTTCTCCATACCCTCTAGTGCCCACTTACCAAGGCTAGCCCAGAAGTTGAGGTAAGATAGCGGAACATACATACCATCAACGGTATCTGTCACTTCACGTAGTGTATATGGACCATAACCAGGGATCATAAAGTAAGGCCCATTACCAACGCCATAGTGCCCCACTACGCTGCTAAACTCTTTGTTATCGTATTTCGTGATACCTGCAGCCGTCGCAATATCAAACAAGCCAAAAATACCGAACGTGGAGTTAATCCAAAAACGGTTAAAGTGATCAACGGCTTTAGTGCCATTACCCATAACAAGGTTGTTTACCACACTTGCTGGTTCATCTAAGTTCGCTAAGAAGTTAGCAATACCAGAACGAATCGGTACTGGTGTGTAATCAACATACGCAAGAGAGATTGGACGAACCAAATACGGATCTAGGTAGTCGTAGTTGATGTCCCACATAGCGCGGTTGAAGCCTTCTAATGGGTCATAAACATCAGAAGTGGCTTGATTCGTTTCGTTTTCTTCAGTTACTGCCTCCTCTGGAGCACTTGAACAGCCAACCAGTCCAACTGCAAACAGCAACAAGAAGATGGATTTACCCTTGTTATACATTCTTCGTTCCATAACAACTATTGATATACCTAAGTAACCTGTGTTGTCGCTCTTTAGCGCCGAAACAAAAGTCACTTGGGTATATAAATAAAGGCCAGCGATTGCTGGCCTTTGTATATTCTACTCGATAGTTGCAAGTCATACCACAAACCGATGTGGCGCTCACTGAGTGTCAACTATCAGAGACAATGATGTCTATTGATACTGTTTATCAATCATTACTTCAACTGGCTGACCGAAATCTACCACAGCGCTCTCACCGTGCCAATCTTGGTCACGAGTCGCCACGTTGCCATCAGAGTCTACGCGGACACGGACTATCAGCTTATCCAATGAAGAAAGCTTCTGGCCATCCATCATCGCATTCCCATCATCCAGTACGACTGTGCGAGGGAATGTACCTAATGGGTAACGAGCCGCCGCAACTGGCATTGGAGAACCATCTGCACGATGAACTGAAACGATCAAAACTGCGTTTGGATCCAACTGAGCTTCTGGAGCAACATTAATGGTCACAGCTACACTCTTATCTGGAGAAACCGCTTCGCCCATTTGTTTGCGCGCGCTCTCGATACTACGGCCAAGCATTTCATAGCGGCTGTCTTCAGGACCGATCATTTGCTGCATGATGCCCCAGTATTTAATTGCCGCAGGGAAGTCTTGACGCTCGAATGCATCAAACGCTAGAAGCGAGAATACACGTAGGTCAACGTAATCCTGCTGCATCAGTTTTCCAAGTAGAGAACGAGCCGTCGCTTGATCCATCTCGTCTTGAGAAAGCATCAGTGCTTGCGCATAACCAAGTTGAACATCAGGGTCTTTTGGCTCCAGCTTGTACGCTTTTTCCATCGCATCAATAGAAGTCGTCACGTCACGGTTAGCCAAAGCAATACGACCTAGTAGCAACCAACCCGTTGAATCTTCAGGCTGGTAGTGCAGACGAGTACGCAGCGCTAAAGACAGATCGGCCATTTCGTCTTCACTTAATGGCTCAGACGCAGCAGACATTAGCTTTTTAGAAAGCTCAGGAAGGTTAGCGTTAACTTCTTGCCACTTGATCACATCTTGAGATGCACCAAACTTGTAGTACAAGCCGTAACTCAAGACTACTGTCAGAATGACCGATGGGATTAATACAGCAATAGGAGAAACTTTGGTTTCTTTTTGCGCTTTACCACCCGGGATATCGTCAAGTAGAGACTGCTTTAGATCTGAAATCAGATCGTCTTCGCTTTCCACCAGACCTTCATCTGTTTCTTCAGCAAGCTCAGATAGACGGTCTTTATAGAACGCCTTGTTGAGCTCATCACGTAACACTTCATCGTTGTTGGCTTTTTGCTTTAGCAATGGCAATGCAATCAGTGCACACGCTACTAGCGTAAGAACAACGGTTGAAACCCAAAATAGTGTCATTATTTTTTATCTCCGTTGTTCTCTTCATCAAGTAATGATTTGAGACGCGCTTCTTTCTCTTCGTCCCATTGCTCATTGCTTGCCTGAACTGCTTTTGCTTTAGATTTTCGGCTACGTAGCACGATCAAACCGAAACCGCCTAATACCACTGCAAGCGGACCTAGCCAAAGAATTGCAGTCGCAAAAGTAAACGGAGGATTGTAAGTAACGAAATTACCGTAACGAGCAATCATGTAGTCGACGATCTCATCTTTCGACTTACCATCTTTGGTCATTTCATACACCTTATGGCGTAGATCCTGAGCCAGTACCGCATTCGAATCTGAGATAGTGTTGTTCTGACATTTTGGACAACGCAGAGTGTGGCCTAGCTCTTTAAACTGCTGTTCTTGCTCTAGGTTGTCAAACTCATACACTTCAATCGCTGCGTGGGCAGCTAGAGAGAATGTCATTGCAGCCAATGCCACTAAGATAAACTTTCTCATTGCTTCGCCTCCTCAACCAACTTGGTGTAAAGCGGCTCTAATTTTTCCGCCCAGTTGCGAGGGTTTACATCACCAACATGTCGGTAGCGAATCACGCCATTTGCATCGATGATAAATGTCTCTGGCGCACCATAAACGCCAAGGTCTAGACCTAGCATGCCGCTGCCATCAAACAGGCTGATTAGGTATGGGTTGCCTAGGTCGTTTAGCCAACCCACCGCTTTGTTGCGATCATCTTTGTAGTTCATACCGATGATCTTCACACCTTTACCAGCAAGCTCGTTTAGGTATTTATGCTCTGCGTAACACGTTGGACACCAAGTTGCCCATACGTTAAGCAGTAAAGGTTCGCCTTTAAAGATCGATTGATCGTATTGCTTACCCGGCTCCGCCAAGTCTTCTAAGTGAAACTCAGGCACTGGCTTACCTACCAGTACCGATTCCAATTTTGTTGGATCATCACCCTCTTGGTTACGAACCAACTGAGTTGCGAAGATACCCGCCAATACCATGAAAGCCACCAACGGGATAAATAAGACCTTCTTATTCATTTATTATGCCTCCTTCTCCGCTAGCTTTGACTTTTCGTCTTTCTTAGCCGTTTTGCGGAAGCGGTAGCGTCTATCAGAGATAGCCAGTGCACCACCCAAAGACATGATCAATGAACCAGCCCAGATCCAACGAACGAATGGTTTGTAGTAAATACGTACTGCCCAAGAACGGTTGTCGTCTAGACGCTCACCCATTGCGATATAGAGGTCACGAGTGATGCCGCGGTCGATGGCCGCTTCTGTCATCATTGACTTAGCCGTGCGGTAGAAACGTTTTTCAGCGTGCAGCGTGTTCACGTATTTACCATCATTGGTGATTTCGAAGTCCGCGATGTAACCATCGTAGTTTGGACCGTCTTTGTCACGTAGACCTGAGAAGTAGAAATCGTAACCGTAAATCTTGAAGTGCTCACCTGGTGCTAAGCGTACATCACGTTCGATGCTGTAGTTTTGCACCATCGCAATACCAATCACAGTAACGGCAAGACCGATGTGACCAAGCATCATTGCCCAGTGGCTACGTTGAAGTTTACGAACACCTTCGCCGAAACTGTGACGGTGCGTAGCACGCTCGTACAACTCAAAGCCATGCATTGCAATGATCCAGATTGCCATTACCCAACCGATGTAGGCCATCACTGAGAAGAAGTCAGCGAATAGGAACACGCATACTGCAGCCAATGCGAAAGCAAGCACACCAGAAAAAATCATTGGCTTAACAAGCTTAGATAGATTGTCGCGCTTCCAGCGAATCATAGGACCAATACCCAATAGGAAGGCAAACGGCATCATTAGCCATGCGAACAACATGTCGAAGAATGGTGCACCGATAGATACGGAACCAAGACCAATTTGTTTGTGAATCAATGGCAACAAGGTACCAACCAATACGACGACTAGCGCAGCAATCAGAAGCACGTTGTTGGAAAGTAGCGCATTCTCACGCGACACCAAATCGAAATTACCACGTACGCGAACCGCGGCCCCTTTTACTGCGAATAGTAGGAGTGAGCCGCCGATAACGAAGACTAGGAAACCGAGGATAAACATACCGCGAGATGGATCAGAAGCGAACGCGTGCACCGATACCAAGATACCGGAACGAACCAAGAAGGTGCCTAGCAAACTTAATGAGAATGCTGAGATCGCAAGTAGTACTGTCCAAGCTTTGAATGTACCACGCTTTTCGGTTACCGCTAGAGAGTGCATCAACGCTGTACCCGCTAGCCAAGGCATAAATGATGCGTTTTCTACTGGGTCCCAGAACCACCAGCCACCCCAGCCAAGTTCGTAGTAAGCCCACCAAGAACCTAGTGCGATACCTAGTGTCAGGAATACCCAAGCTGCCGTTGTCCAAGGACGAGACCAACGAGCCCAAGCCGTATCAAGACGACCTGTCATCAAAGACGCAATTGCAAACGAGAACGCTACCGAGAAACCTACGTAGCCCATGTAAAGCATCGGTGGGTGAACGATCAAACCCGGGTCTTGAAGAAGTGGGTTCAAGTCACGGCCATCGACCGGGAAGAATGGCAACGTACGTAGGAATGGGTTAGACGTCAGGATGATAAACAGCAAGAAGCCCACCGAGATCATACCCATTACTGCAAGTACACGAGCAACCGATTCTTGTGGCATGCCACGGCTGAAAGTAGCAACTGCCACTGTCCACGCAGCTTGGATAAGTACCCACAGCAACAATGAACCTTCGTGCGCGCCCCAAACAGCAGTCAGACGGTAGTACCAAGGCAGTTGGCTGTTTGAGTTACTTGCTACATATTGCAGAGTAAAGTCGTTGGTATAAAAACCCCAACATAGAATAACGAAAGAGAAAAACAGCATGATGAACATCGACCACGAAAGCGGTCGTGCTGTATTCATCAGCATGGTGTTGTTATTTGATGCGCCCCATAGCGGCAATACGCTGAGCAATAATGCCATTGCTAGCGAGAGTATGAGGGCAAAGTGACCGATTTCAGCAATCATTGGCCGCTTCCTTGTTTCTGTTCAGTTGTGTACTGCAGAGGCTCATGAGTCTTCTTCATTGCTTCTGCAATCTCAGGTGGCATGTATTCTTCGTCGTGTTTTGCCAACACTTCAAAAGCTTTTACGGTTGTTGCGTCTTCAAGAACACCTTGAGCAACGATACCTTGACCTTCACGGAACAAGTCAGGAAGGATACCTTCATAAACGATGGTTACTTTAGGGCCCAAATCGTGCAGATCAAAGCTTACTTTTAATGATTCAGGGTCACGGCGAACCGAACCTTCAACCACCATACCACCGATACGCAGGCGTTGGCCTACTTCAGGTTTAGTACCGTCTGGCTTACCGTTTACCAATTCCGTCGGCGTGTAGAATAGATCCATGTTTTGGTTCAGTGCATATAGCATTAAACCGATGGTTGCACTAATACCGATAAAGATTGCTAAAACAATGCCTAGCCTCTTTTTACGTCTCGGGTTCATAACGTGTTCTCCATATTCTTCGCCGCGTCGATACGCGCTTGACGATCAATTTTCGCTTTCACCTCTTTCAACAATGCATCCCCACGACGGATGCTCGAAATCAGAAGAATAAGCATAGATAAGAAGGTGATACCAAACGCGCTCCATACGTATCCTGCGTAGCCACCCATGGCAAATAGTTCGCTCAGAGAATCAAAATGCATAATCAATTACCTCACTGAGTTTTTTCAGTTGCGAGTTTGCGCACCCAAGGGCGGTGACTCTCTTTGCTGATAATTTCGTTACGGAAACGCACCATCATGACTGCGCCAAAGAAGAACGCAAAACCAAAGATGTTTAGCAGTAGAGGCCAAAGCATATCGGATGAGATGGATGGTTTTTCAAATTTAGTGATAGTCGCGCCTTGGTGAAGCGTGTTCCACCATTCTACTGAAAAGTGGATTATCGGAAGGTTAACAACACCAACGATAGCTAAAATACCTGCCGCTTTCGCCGCTGTTTTTTGGTCGTCAAATGCGTGGTACAACGCGATAACACCAAGGTACAAGAATAGAAGAATTAATTCTGAAGTCAGACGTGCATCCCATACCCACCAAGTGCCCCACATCGGTTTGCCCCAAACGGCACCGGTTAATAAAGCAATAAAGGTGAATACTGCACCGATTGGCGCCATCGCCAATGCTGCCATATCTGACAGGCGTACTTGCCAAACTAGGCCGATAAATGCGGCAATGGCCATCGACATGTAAACGCCCATCGACCAAATAGCCGAAGGTACATGGATGTAGATGATTCGGAAACTGTCGCCTTGTTGATAGTCAGAAGGCGCAAATGCAAGGCCCCAGACAGTACCAACCGTTAGGCATACGAGAGCCAATACAGAAAACCAAGGTAGGAACTTACCACTCAGGTGATAAGCTGTTTCAGGCTTGGCATAAGGATGTAGCCATTTCCACATGTTAAGTTCTCACTCTTACTTCAGGGACACTGTCCATTGGGCCGAGACCGTAGCAGTGCTTTAATAATAATTCTTTGATCAAACGTCGCTTAAGTCGCATTTATTAAGTTAGTTAACACTAACTCGCAATGCTGCGCTTATGGCGAATGGCGTGAGGGTCATCGCCCCCATCAGCATTGCGCCTAAAATTGCCAGTTGTCCGTTATACGACATACCTAATGCCGCAGCATCAATCGCGGACGTAGCGAAAATCAGAATCGGGATGTAGAGCGGAAGAATGAGCAAACTCAAAAGAACGCCGCCTTTTTGCAACCCAACCGTCAGTGCCACGCCAATGGCACCGATAAAACTCAGCGTCGGGGTACCGATAGCAAGTGTCAGCACTACGGACAACCAAGTATTGAAATCAAGAGAAAGCAGAATCGCCAACAATGGACTGATCAAAATCAGAGGCAATCCCGTCAGCAACCAGTGAGCGATAACCTTTGAAATCACAACAAGTTGCAATGGAATTGGCATTAGCATCATTTGTTCAAGTGCGCCGTCTTGATAATCATCACGGAATAAACGCTCTAATGATAATAAGGCAGACAGCAGCGCAGCAACCCAAACAATGCCAGCTGCAATACGTGCTAACAAATTAGGCTCGGGACCGATGCTGAGAGGAAAAAGTGTGATCACGATGATGAAGAACCACAACGGGTTCAAGATGTCCGCTTGACGGCGAAATGCGATCAGAAGCTCACGGCGGATAATGGTTGTCATGGCCGAAATCATATCAATCACCCAGTTTTATTTTTCTAAGTTTCGGGCTGTCTGCAAACATATCTTGGTGTGTAGTAAGTACAACAATGCCGCCATTATCTGCATGACTGGCAAACAACGACTCCAGAACTTTGACACCTTGTTTGTCGATGGCAGTAAGAGGTTCGTCCAGAATCCACAAGATTTGATTGCTTAACCAAAGCCTTGCCAAAGCCACGCGACGTTGCTGGCCTGCAGAAAGTTGTGCTACAGGCACATCTTCTCGGCCTGCAAGCCCCACTTGGGCAAGTGCGGCAAAGATTTCTTCTTCAGAGGAACGATTATTGTGGATAGATTGGTAAAAGCGCAGGTTTTCTAATGCGGTCAGTTCGCGTTTAACGCCAGTTTGATGCCCTAAGAACAGCAAGTCTTGATGGAATACGTCGCGAGATTTCTCAACCTCTTCACCCTTCCATTTGATGATGCCTTCTTCTCTGTCTCCTAACCCTGTCACGATACGCAATAATGTGGTTTTACCTGTACCGTTACGTCCCTCAATCTGGACCAACTCACCAGGCTTGATTTCGAATTGCAGGTTTTCAAACAGGACCCGGTCATCACGGATTGCAGTTAGGTTAGAGACTTCTAACATAGGGCTTCAACTAAAAAATGAACGAGTCGCTATATTAGCACAGCTTAGATATGACAAAACAGGATAAGAAAGCGTTGATGTATGTAAGTTCGTGAGTTTTTGTTAACTTATAGTCACATTTTAATAAAAATAACCATAAGTGATTATAAGTTTTTATTTTAAAAATAAAAAAAGAAGCCGGAGCTTCTTTTTTCAATCTTTATCGACGTCTTCCGCGAGAGGAATATGTCGGGTCATCGGAGGGTTGACTGCTTAGCGGTGGGATTTTCTCTTTCCCTGCCAATTTTTTCTGCAGAGACAACATCAATTCAGCCTCTGCTTTCGGCAATTCACACTCTTCAATCAACTCATTGATGTCAGCACCAAGTTGAACCATTTTTGAAGCGCGGCTGTACAAACGTCCGTCTGTATCAGCGTGTTCAAGTTCACGAATGCGCTCATTAAGATGTTGAATAACATCTTGTTGTTCAGTGACTTTCTGACCTAGGCCAACCACCACTGAACGTACTTCCAACAGTTGTTTATTCAGCTTTTGCACTTCTTTTTCCGCATGACGCGCTTGAGCACGTTGCTGATCCATCTGCTTTTGCAAACCCGCACGCACGCGCAGCTGAAGCAAAAGCAGCACCAAGAAGACAAACGCTAGACCGCCTACAATAAACGGTAATGATAGGAAGGTTTCTTCAGCCATGATTAATCAGCCAATTACAGGTGAGCCATCTCATCCCATTCGTCATCGGTTAGCAGCTTGTTCAAATCAACAAGGATAAGCAGCTTACCGTCACGGTTGCTTACACCTTGGATGAACTTCGCGCTTTCGTCATTACCTACAGAAGGTGTTGTATCGATCTCAGAAGAGCGTAGGTAAACCACTTCAGCAACGCTGTCTACTAGGATACCAATTACTTGACGCTCAGACTCAATCACGATGATACGCGTGTTGTCTGTTACTTCGCCTTCCATTAGGCCAAAACGTGAACGTGTATCGATAACCGTTACAACGTTGCCACGTAGGTTGATAATACCTAGCACGTAATCTGGCGCACCTGGAACTGGAGCGATTTCTGTGTAGCGAAGAACTTCACGAACTTGCATTACGTTAATGCCGTACGTTTCTTCTTCTAGTTGGAACGTCACCCACTGAAGAACTTCGTCGTTCGATGTATCTTTCTTCACTTCTACTTCAAAAGCTTGAGACATAGTTAATCCTCGTTAATGTCGTTCCCGACCAAAAATCTAATTCAGTGATTTTACATCTAAACCCGCGTTTAGCATGTCTATAAGTGCTTGGACATGAATTAAAGCACACATTTTTTCTTTCACCATGCCCGCTAGCCAAGGGCGTTTGCCCGCTTGTTCACGCCACCGGACTTTGTCGATATTGAGCGTTTCAGTCCCCATCAATTGGTTACTGGCCAGCCCCCACATGCTTTCACCAAGCATGACGACGTATTGGTAGTTATCTTTGTAGTTGTCGTCGCGAAGCTTATCCGCCATCACCCACCTTGCAGTGTCGACAACATCAAATTGTTGCTCACGACTGGTTTGCAAACCCAAGTACCATGCAGGGCGACCAATCAAGTGGTTCAGCTCTGTGATGCGGTGAATACCCCCTAACTCATCAAGCGGCACCGCAAAAGTCACACCATTTACATCGAAGTAAAGCACTTGAAAGTCAGCACTCCGCTGCGTGCTTTCCCAAGTATTGGGTAACTTTGCCCCCGCTTCGGTTTCCAGTTCTGTTGCTGTCTCAGTGTGCTGTTCAATCTCCACTTCAACATCAACTGTGGGTTCAACCATTTCAATTTCTGGTTGCTCCCAAACTGGCTCAGGTTGTTCAACCTCAACAGTCGGTGTCGGCTCTTCATCGATCACCCACTCTTGAATTTCTTCAACGGTTTCCACCGCTGTTTCGACTTCAATTTCTGGCTCCATTGCTTTTGCTTCAGTCGCAATATCAATGGTGTTTTGTTCCAGAATGTCATCGATATCCAACTCTGCCACCACATTGGTTGACTCAAGTTGGCTAAGCAATCGCTGAACGTCTTCCAGATTAGGCGCTTCTAATTCTGGCGAGTACGAATCACTGTATTGATACGACTCCGGTTCTGCGTATTGCAGCTGTAATTTTGGCTCTGGCTCTGGCTCTG
>NZ_JAHGAH010000289.1:0-594 GCF_030248475.1 Vibrio sp. D173a | reverse complement strand
CCCCGCGCAGTTGCCACCACAATCTAAGACGACGACTGTGGGTGAGATCATCACGATAGAGGTGCGTGGCCCGTTAACCACCGGTTATACCCTCGACCCTGAGGTTGTGGTGCTCGGTGATGGCGTCGCCAGTGGTAATAGCGAGAATGATGAGATCACTTATGAGGCGCACGCTCAGGGGGTGACACGTTTGGTGTACACCATGACGAACGACGATGGTAGTGCGATTTTAGTGGGGACGGTTGACGTGGCGGTGTCACGCCTCGGAAATAATGCGCCAGTGGCGACAGATGCGTCGTTTAGGATGGAATCTGATGACATCGAATCGCCCCAAACATTTGACCTCAGTGCTTATGTTAGTGATGACGATGATGGTGATGAGATCCAGCTTATTCAAGTTGATGCGTGGGATGCGGAGGTTGGTTTAGCGGCCCAGGATGACTTTGGCAATCTTTCGTTTACCTTTAAACCGAACCATGCTGGGTTTCACTATGTGACGTATGTGGTGACTGACCATAACGGCGGTTATGGTGTCGCGCAAGTAGAAATTGAGGTGGTTGACCTCTCTGCGGTGGCGACATGGGGAAATATCCA
>NZ_JAHGAH010000288.1:0-1225 GCF_030248475.1 Vibrio sp. D173a | reverse complement strand
TCAATTTATAATCAATAGGTTAATGAGAAGTGTTAAGTATTAGATTGCAAAATGGCGCATAATTTTTAAAAAGCTTAATTCGAGACTCTTTCGGATAACTACAGGTAAGGCAAACGTACTATCACAGATTGTGAGTGAATTTTCGCGCTGAGAAGGAATGGGGCAGAGATTAGCCAGCCAGATAATTGCTCAGGTTCCAACTTGTATGGGAAATGTGTTGAAACCTTAGACTCTAATGTTCTATGAGAGCGATTAGATTGAAAACAAACTAAAACCAATCATCCTCAAAGGAAAATAACTCGGATGAAGCCATACTTAAAAGCTGATTTTCAAAGCGCGAAGCTTTAACTTTTTCCTTTAAATGCACCTGCAACTGCTTAACAGTTTTTACATCTTGGCATTTTTCATGTAACTCTATCGTTTCTCTTTCTAATGTTGCTCGATACTGTTTTAAGCCTTCTTCCCGTCTGGCTTTGCTGCCCCCACCAAACTTTTGCCAAATAATGCTTTTTAGGTCATGACCATGTTGGAGCTCTTGATACGTCAGATTCAAGTGCCGAAGTTTTTCTTCGAGCGTCGCTTGTAAGCGCTCAATCATGTCACTATCCATTATCATCTCGTGATCTGGTAAGTATTGCTGAGCCATTAACAGTAACGCTACGACATCTTTATCTTTCTTCGCTTGTGATAACTGTTGCATTAAAGCGCTTTTTTCAATCTTCTTTTTCTCATCCGTTTCTCTATCTGGATGCAACTGCTTTGCTAGCTGGCGATAAAGTTTTGTCATTTGCTTATCACTGTATAGCGCTTGACTGTTTTCGTTATAAGGCGACTTAGAGTTTACTGGCTCATTGTCCTGAGAAAAAAAGTTATCAGCTCCCCAATCAATACCATCGTCCTCTTCTGACGACTCTTTTTCGACTTTTTCAGCCATCAGTGCTTGCAGATAGTCGTGAAACTTACGAGGATCCTCAACCATCTCCAACAGCTGTTCGTTACTGATGTTGATATCATCACCGAGCATCATAGAAATCTCTTCTCGAAGCTCATTAAGTTGCTCTTCAGTCATCGAGTCCGTAGTAGGTTGATTGGTAACATCGGACATCAACGCTTCATCAAGGGCGTGGCGCAGTTCATCGGTATTGATCGGGTTAAATGGGTTGGCTTCTAAAATACTCAATTCTTCTAGTATCCAATCATACAGCGCTTCACGTTGTGCACCTTT
>NZ_JAHGAH010000287.1:0-9007 GCF_030248475.1 Vibrio sp. D173a | reverse complement strand
GTGATCAAGAGACAGCGCCATCGCGGGGCTTTTTTATGCCTGAAAGACGGAACGATTCCATCAGTTTTTAAACAGAAATAAGAGGCAAATCAGCAGGCTTACGACCATGGTCTAATCCTTATTGCTATTGTTGTTTTTCTATCGGTGTTAAGCTTAATAAAAAAGAGCAACAAGGATCGGTTATGAATTTCCCATACAGAAATATTGTCGTACTTACTGGCGCTGGCATCTCGGCTGAGTCTGGTATTCAAACATTTCGAGCTCAAGATGGTCTCTGGGAGAATCACCGTATCGAGGATGTCGCAACACCGGAAGGTTTCTTGCGTGATCCGGATTTGGTTCAGAGCTTTTATAACCAACGTCGTAAAAAGCTACAAGGTGAAGATATCAAGCCGAATGCGGCCCATATCGCGCTTGGACGCTTAGAAGAGCAGTTGGAAGGCAAAGTGACTATTATCACTCAAAACATCGATAATCTGCACGAGAGAGGCGGTAGCGCTAATATCATTCACATGCACGGTGAGTTGCTCAAAGCGCGTTGCAGCGAATCCAATCAAGTCATCGAGCATTCAGAAGACATTGAGACTGGCGAGTTATGCCATTGCTGCCAAATTCCTTCGCAAATGCGCCCACACATTGTTTGGTTTGGTGAAATGCCACTGCGCATGGGAGAGATCTACGCGGCATTGGAAGAAGCAGATCTATTTATATCTATCGGTACATCTGGCGTGGTATATCCAGCCGCAGGCTTTGTACATGACGCAAAGATGCATGGTGCACATACGATTGAAATCAATTTAGAACCAAGTGCCGTCGAGAGTGAGTTTGAAGAGAAGCGTTACGGTAAAGCAAGTATTGAAGTGCCAAAATTGGTTGACGAAATTCTTGCTCTGGAAAACGAAGCCAGCGCTTAATAAAACGGGCAGAACCTTCTTTAACAAAGGCATCGAGTGATTCGATGCCTTTTTGTATTTTGAAACGTTGTATTTTGAAACTTTGTATTCTGGCGCTTGGTAATTTGAGCAGGGTAGCTGGAGATACAAACAGTAAGTTTCAGATACAAGAAAAGCGACCGAAGCCGCTTTTCTAAACTATTTCGACAGACTGATTAGTTGTCTACTTTTAGCTTTTGGAAGTACTCATCGTAAAGCACGCTTGCTTCACCAACTTCGTCTTGCCATGTACCGCTGTCCATCACTTCTTGTGGTGGGAAGATGCTTGGATCGTTAGCAAATTCTTTCGGTAGTAGAGCGTGCGCTGTTTTCACTGGAGTAGGGTAACCAATCTCTAGTGCGATCTTAGCTGCGTTCTCAGGACGTAGTAGGAAGTCGATCATCTTATGAGCCGCATCAACGTTCTTCGCGCCTGCTGGGATTGCTAGGCTGTCCATCCAGAAGATAGTGCCTTTTTCTGGCCAGATGATGTCAATGTTCGCACCTTCTTGACGAGCCATGTAAGCTGAGCCGTTCCAAAGCATACCAAGTGATACTTCACCTGCTAGGTATGGGTTTGCTGGAAAGTCTGAGTTAAAAACCAATACGTTTGGCATCAGTTTTTTCAGCTCTTCATAAGCAGCTTTGATTTCGTCAGGGTTCGTCGTGTTTGGTGAGTAACCAAGTTTAGTCAATGCAATGTGGAATACTTCGCGAGAATCATCCATCAGCATCAGTTGACCTTCCCACTTGCTATCCCAGAAATCGTCCCATTTAGAAACAGACGATTTGTCTAGCATGTCAGCATTGATACCAATACCAGTCGCACCCCAAATGTATGGGATAGAGTAGTTGTTGTTCGGGTCGAACGGCTTGTTCAGGAAGTTGGTGTCTAGATCAGCAAAGTGAGACAGTTTCTCTTTGTCGATCTTTTGCAGCATGCCTTCTTTACGCATTTTAGATACGAAATAGGTAGACGGTACTACCAAGTCGTAACCAGAACCTTGAGTTTTCAACTTCGCGTACATGCTTTCGTTAGACTCGTACGTAGAGTAGATAACTTTGATGCCAGTTTCTTTTGTAAAGTCTTCAAGAACTTCGTTTGGAATGTATTCCGACCAGTTGTAGAAATACAGTTCTTGATCAGCAGCCATTGCAGGGGTAGCGATTAGCGTCGCCGCACACAGTGCGCTTGCGTAGAATTTACTTTTCATTTTATTTCCGTTTTGTTCAGCAATAGGACAAATCAATACTAGTAACAGAAATCGATTTGAGCCAAGTTGCGATAAGCACAATCCCGTTTATTTGGAGTACGAATGATGAGCGTTATGACTTCGAGAGAAGATAATGTTCATAGCCGCAGCAAATAAACCTAGCAACGTGTAATTATATCAGTCAATTACAAAAATAGGCAGCGTATTGCTGCCTATTTTCATTTACTAGATGGCTTATTAAGCGATTATTGACCCGCTTTCAGCTTCAGGAAGTAATCTTCGTACTTCACTGTCATGTCGCCAACAGAATCTTGCCATTCAACGCGGTCAAGATCTTCTTGAGAAGGGAACAGTGGTGCAACGTCTTTGAACTTAGCGTTAGATTCTGCAACCGCTGTTAGGTAACCCGTATCAGCCGAGATTTGCTCTGCGATTTCTGGACGTAGTAGGAAGTCGATCATCTTATGAGCCGCTTCTACGTTTTTTGCACCAGAAGAGATAGCGAAGTTATCAACCCAGCCGATACCACCTTCTTTAGGGAATACTAGCTTAAGGTTCATGCCTTCGTTTTGAGCTGCTGCCGCGCTGCCGTTCCAAAGCATACCAACGCCAACTTCGCCAGACATGTATGGTGCACCTGGGTTGTCAGAGTTAAATACTAGAACGTTTGGCATTAGCTTTTGTAGCTCTGCGTACGCTTCGTCGATTTGTTTTGGATCCGTAGAGTTACCTGAGTAACCCAGTTTGCGTAGTGCAATGTGGAACACTTCACGAGTGTCGTCCATCAGCATTACTTGACCTTCAAGCTCTGGCTTCCATAGGTCAGCCCAGCTTTGGAAGTCGTTTGGATCGTACATGTCCGCGTTAACCGCTAGACCTGTAATCGCAACAACGTGTGGAATAGAGTAGTCGTTATTTGGATCGTAAGGCTTGTCTAGGTAGTTTTTATCTAGGTTGCCGAAGTTTTTCAGCTTAGTCTTATCGATCTTTTGTAGCATGCCTTCGTCACGCATCTTCGCTACGAAGTACGTTGAAGGTACTACTAGGTCATAACCTTGGTTATGAGTTTTTAGCTTTGCATACAAAGTCTCGTTCGACTCGTAAGTCGAGTAGATCACTTTGATGCCAGTTTCTTTAGTAAATTGCTCTAGGATATTACTGTTGATGTAAGGACCCCAGTTCATAAATACTAATTCTTTATCATCCGCTGCCGCTGTACCAGAGAACAGAGAAAGCGCACATGCACTACCAGCTAATAGAGTAGCCCATTTTTTCATTGACGTTAGCTCCAAACCAAACGTTGTCCAATTTTGGACGATAGATAGAAAAACAGAATGGCATGTAACCATTCTGTTTCGTGATGTTAACGGGTGCGGATTCTACTTCACTTTTTCTCTTGCTAGCAACTGAGAAATTACTACAAGAACCAAAGAAACAATCAGCATGACCGTTGCTAGGGCGTTCACTTCCGGTGAAATGCCCACCTTAACCATTGAGTAAATCTTCAATGGTAGGATTTCGTATGTTGGGCCTGTTACGAACGAGCTAATAATTACGTCGTCCAGAGACAGGGTAAAGCTCAGTAGCCAACCCGCAGCAACCGCTGGTTTAGCAAGAGGAAGGATGATCTGTTTCAAGATTACCCATTCGCTTGCGCCAAGATCTTTTGCTGCTTCCAACATCTTCACATCAAAGCCATTTAAGCGGCTGTACACTGTTACCACAACAAACGGTAGACAGAAGGTGATGTGAGCAATCAATAGCGTAAAGAAGCCAAGCTGTGCGCCTAATACTAGGAACAGAGCAAGCAATGAAATCGCCATTACAATATCTGGAGACATCATTACGACAAACAACATGCCGTTTACCGCGCCTTTACCTTTGAACGAGTAACGGAATAGGGCAACAGCCGTCAAGCTACCAATAATGGTTGCTGCTGTTGCTGAGAATACCGCTACGTTCAATGAATGCCATGCAGCCTGCATTAGGCTGTCGTTGTTTACTAAGGTTTCGTACCATTTCGTGGTGAAACCGCCCCATTTCATACCAAATTTGTTGGCATTAAATGAGTTAACAATTAAGACGATGATTGGCAGATACAAAAACGCATATACCAGCGCCATAAAGCTAAATCTAACTGTGCGTCCCATTAGTCTAGCTCCACTTTCTTATTCAATAGTTTGCCTGCTCTGTAGTAAGCGTAAAGCATCACAGCCATTGCGAAGGTGAGGGCGATACTGGTCGCAGCACCAAATGGCCAGTCACGAGCGTTCAATACCTGACTCTTAATAACGTTACCGATCAGTAGGTTCTTCGCGCCGCCAAGAAGGTCAGATATGTAGAACATACCTAGTGCAGGTAGCAGGACCAACAAACAACCACCGATAATGCCAGGCATTGTCAGAGGTAGAATCACTTTAGTAATGGTTTGGAACTTATTCGCACCAAGGTCTTTTGCGGCCTCGATGTATGTGTTGTCTAACTTCTCGATTGCCGAGTAAAGCGGCAAAATCATAAATGGAAGCAAGATGTACACAAGACCGATCATTACTGCTGTTTCGGTATACATTAAACGCATCGGCTTATCGATGATTTCCATTGCCATCAAAGATTTGTTCAAAATGCCCTGAGTACCTAGAACAATCTTTAAGCCGTACGTACGGATAAGAGAGTTCGTCCAAAACGGTACAATCACCAAGAACAACATGAACGGACGCCATTTTTCAGGCATTTTCGCTACGATGTAAGCAAATGGATAACCAATCACCAAACACAACAAAGTTGCGATGATCGCCATGTAGAAAGAGTGCATCAGCACTTTTGCATACAGAGGATCGAGTAGGCGAAGGTAGTTGTCGAAAGTAAACGTTAATTCAATTAGGTTCGCTTCATCACGCGTCAAGAAACTCGTACCGATAATCATTAGGTTTGGTACTAACACAAACAGTGTTAGCCAGCCAACGATTAGGGTAATGATCGCGTTCTGAAGATTAAGCTTCTTGCTTATCATTTAGTACTACCTCCCAGCTCTCAACCCAAGTAATAGCGACTTTCTGGCCGAGGGAGTGGTCCACATCTGGATCATCTTCGTTAAAGAATTCGCTTACCATCACGCGCATGCCTGAATCCAACTGGATAACTGAATCAAGCGTCATACCTTTATAGGTACGCTCTGTTACGTGACCTACGATGCCTTTTTCTTCAGACTCTTTGATCTCTTCGATGCGTAAGTCTTCTGGGCGAAGTAGTACTTGTAGTTTGTCACCGACTTGTGCTTCTTGATCGTAGTAAACAATGGATTCAACGCCTTCGATTTCTGCACGGATACGTTTCTCGTCGATACGCTCTAGCATGGTTGCATTGAATACGTTGATCTCACCGATAAAGCGAGCAACAAATAGGTTCTTAGGCTCTTCGTAAATCTCACGTGGAGAGCCGTCTTGTTCGATAACACCGTCACGCATAACAATAATGCGGTCAGACATCGATAGAGCTTCTTCCTGATCGTGCGTAACGAAGATAAAGGTAATACCAAGTTGACGCTGAAGCTGTTTAAGCTCGATTTGCATTTGCTTACGTAGTTTGTAATCAAGTGCAGATAGAGATTCATCTAGCAGCAGTACTTTTGGTTTGTTAACAACCGCACGTGCAATGGCGATACGTTGTTGTTGACCACCTGAAAGTTGGTGAGGCTTACGCTGTGCCATTTTTTCTAGGCGAACCATGCGTAGCGCATCCATAACTCGTGGCTCGATCTCTGCAGCAGGTGTTTTCTGCATGCGAAGACCAAAAGCAACGTTTTCAAATACGGTCATATGAGGGAAGAGTGCGTAACTCTGAAATACCGTGTTGACGTGCCTTTGCTCTGCAGGAACCTGTGTTACATCTTGGTCATCTAGTACGATTAGACCGTTATCTGCCGTCTCAAAGCCCGCGATCATGCGTAAAACCGTTGTTTTACCACAACCAGAAGGACCAAGAATCGTCAGAAACTCACCATGATTAACATCCAGATTTAAATTACCGATGATTTCCTTACCATCGAAACTTTTGCTAATACCAGATAGACGAACTACTGGCTTTCCTGCTTGCTGTTTAGCGTTCAACGTCTGTATTTCTCCCACGTTCAAATTGGGTTGTATCCAATTGATGTGACATAAGCCATTCACTTTTGAGGCGCGCATCATAATCACCAAAATTGTGAAATCAAAGTATTTTCTTATCTTGAAACAGAAAAAATTTTGCAGGCAAAAGTAAACATTCCTTACCATACTGTTTTTATAGGGGTATTTGCATTTCCGCTATATATAGGTGAGGTATTGATTTCTTGTGCAAATGTTTTCAATTTCATGGATTTGCGAGTGGTTAATTATCGACCAAATAGCAAAGATTGCAAGTATTGAAGCCGAGATCTGATTTTAGACTTGGCAAGATTTCTTTATAATGACGCCCTTATTAATTAATTGGTTTTCCAGAAAAAATTTTACAAGTTAGCCTTGGATAAAATATGAACAACGATTTTGAGAAAGATTTCAACCTTGGAGGGAGTGTAGAGCGAGCTCTTTCTGGCAAGTATGAACTGAAGGCAGGTGCTGTTTTTAGTGAAGCTTGGCGCACTACCATTCAACAGTTTCTGTCCTTCTCACCAGCGATCATTCTATTGCTCTTCGTTCAGTTGGGCATTTTCTATATTGCTTTGCAGCTTCAATTGGGTGATCCCGCAGTCATTCTTGATGCCATCCAAACTCCAGAGTCTTTTACTGCTGACATCGTATCCGCTATTTATGTGGCTAACTTCAGTTACGAAGTGATCAGTGCACCGATTTACGCTGGCATTAGTCTAATGGCGATGAGTCACGTAGCAGGTCTTAAGACGAAAGTGCGCCATGTGGGCAAAGGTCTTCAGTTTACCGTTCCAGTGATTCTAGCTACGTTGTTTAGCTTGATGATGCAGGGCGTAGCAGGAATGATTTTCCCGTTGTTATCTCTGTACCTTTCTCTAGCATTTAGCCATTCTATCCTATTGATTTGTGAGAAAAGAGTGCCACCTATGCAGTCACTTCTTTTGTCACTTCGTGCCATCAACAAGAAGCTTTTTGTCGTCGCAGGGCTTTACTTAGGCGTGATGTTGATGTTTATTGTTGCTGCAATGTTCTACGGAATTGGCTTGATCTTCGTGCTGCCGTTCTTCTTCCATTTGAAGGGGATTCTGTACCGCGAAATGTTTGGGATTAAGTTGAAGATCGTAGCAACACAGCAAAATGATAACGATCACGATGGTAACTCTCAGGTGTTTGATGCCTAAATCTTTAAAGTCAATGAGTTTACGAGTGGCGGCTATCACAATAGCCGCCACTTTTGCTTCTGTTGGACCATATTTGCACTACGACCGCGTATATCGCAATACTGCTGATTCCCAAGCGGTGCATGGTCCTGTTAATCACTTGGATTTGTCGAACCTTCCTTATATTGGTGATATTCCTGATTTCAACTCGATTAAGGACACGAAAGATAAGAAGACCGCCTTCTTCGACTTTCTGCGCCCGAAAATTGCGTTAGAAAATCAACGTATCGAGAAAGAGCGCGCATTCTTAACGTCTCTGAAAATTGGAGAAGTTGGCTCTGAGCAGACGCCTTACGCTGAGCGTTTGGCTGCACTATATTCCTATCCATTGAAGGATGATACAGTCACACAAGCTTGGCTAGATGAAATGCTCAAGCGTGTCAACGTGTTGCCTGAGGCATTGGTTTTAACCCAAGCCGCCAATGAATCTGCGTGGGGAACCTCTCGTTTTGCCACTCAAGCAAACAACTTGTTTGGTCAATGGTGTTATAAGAGGGGCTGCGGTATTGTGCCTACACATCGTGGGGCAGGAAAAACCCATGAAGTAGAAAAATTCGACTCGGTACAAGAGTCGGTGCACGGTTACTTTATGAATGTGAACCGCAACCGTGCTTATGCTGATTTACGCGATATTCGCGCTAATTTAGCAAAGAAACACAAGGATTTATTATCTGTGGTGACGGCATCAGAGTTGACTCATGGCTTGCTCGCGTATTCTGAGCGTGGCATCGCCTATGTTAATGACTTACGAGCCATGATTCGTCACAATAACGCTTACTGGACACAATAGAAGAAATAACGGATCGGATGAAGAAGTTAAGCCTAAGTTTACTAGGCAGTGCGGTACTGGTCTTAGCATCGCCTGCAACTCACGCGCAAGAATACATGTTTACGTATTCTAAGCTCTACACACAATTGAAGAACAATGCGAAAGAAGGGCATGACGACGTTAAAGTCGGTGTCTTTTTTGTCGACGCAGACACTAAGAAATTGTGTGAGATAGAAAAAGCATGGATGGAAAAAGAAGAGCATTACGAAGAGTTTGTTATTCCGGCTTCTAAAGAACTTCCTATTCCGATCGACAAGAACTTGAAGTCTGCGAACCCACTTGTCTTCGTCCAAACGCCGAAAGACACACGATGTGATTACTCTTTAGTTGTGATGACCAAAGAGCCGTTACAGGGTAACGTATCTTACGAGCAACTTACGCCTTTGATGCCCCAAATGCAGGCTTTGCTTGAAGATTTAGGCGGTATGTTTGCAGGTTGTTTCACTCCAGAGGTTCAAGGCGTGACGATGGAATTTGCTGACGAGTTGAATGACACCATTATATTCTCCAATGGCACAGAAAAAGCCATAGTGAATGGTAAAGTTCAAGTCGCACTGAGTGATATTGGTGAAGGCGGACATATGACGCTTCCTCAACCAACGACTCGCGTTCTGCCTTATCTACCCAACGTGAAAAAGTAATCGTGATTTGATTTTGAAAGAGCTGCCTTGGTGGTAATGCCGATCAG
>NZ_JAHGAH010000286.1:0-845 GCF_030248475.1 Vibrio sp. D173a | reverse complement strand
CTTTCTGCAGGTGTACCACCAATGGTTCGTATTGATGGTGATGTAAGAAAACTGGGCATTCCAGCGTTTACACACCAAGAAGTGCACCGTTTGGTTTTTGAAATCATGAACGATGCGCAGCGCAGTGAGTTCGAAGAAAAACTCGAAGTCGACTTTTCATTTGAATTGCATAACGTTGGCCGTTTTCGTGTCAACGCTTTCAACCAATCTCGCGGTTGTGCGGCGGTGTTCCGTACCATCCCAAGTAGCATTCCAACACTGGAAGAGTTAGAAGCTCCTGAGATCTTCAGAAAAATCGCCAATGCGGAAAAAGGTTTGGTACTGGTTACTGGCCCAACGGGTTCTGGTAAATCGACTACCTTGGCTGCCATTGTTGACTACATTAACCGTAATCACAATAAGCACGTCCTAACAATTGAAGATCCGATTGAATTTGTTCACACCAACAATAAGTGTCTTATCAACCAACGTGAAGTACACCGTGATACACACAGCTTCCAAAACGCGCTGCGCAGCGCGCTACGTGAAGACCCGGATGTGATTCTAGTTGGTGAGATGCGTGATAAAGAAACCATCAGTTTGGCGCTGACGGCTGCTGAAACGGGTCACCTTGTTTTCGGTACGTTGCACACTAGCTCGGCAGCGAAAACCATCGACCGTATTATTGACGTCTTCCCTGGTAGCGACAAAGACATGGTGCGTTCGATGCTGTCGGAATCATTGCGTTCGGTTATCGCGCAAAAACTTCTGAAACGTAACGGCGGCGGTCGAATCGCGTGTCACGAAATCATGATGGCTACGCCTGCGATCCGTAACCTTATTCGTGAAGACAAAGTCGCGCAGAT
>NZ_JAHGAH010000285.1:0-696 GCF_030248475.1 Vibrio sp. D173a | reverse complement strand
GTTACATCTAGGTATGAAAACTCTCCTCGCAAATTACAAAGAGAGGAAGGCTTTCATATTTTGAAGAACACGTTCAGCAGTGTCTTTGTCTTCCATTTCCGCGAAAATGCGCAGTAACGGTTCTGTTCCTGAGAAGCGAGCGATCACCCAACCACCATTTTTGAAGTAGACTTTTGCGCCATCTTCATAGCTAACTTTTTCTATCTCATAGTCAAATTCAGGCAGTTGCTTCTCTACGTATATCTTGGTGTAGAGTGCTTCTTTTTCTGACGGTTTGAAGGTGCAGTCACCTTCCGCGGTATAAGCGTATCCATACTTTGAATAGATCTCGTCGAGCAGTTCAGAGAGCTTCTTGCCTGTCACGCTGATCATCTCAACCAGCAGGCTAGATGCGAACACGCCATCTTTACCCTTGATGTGCCCTCGAATGGTTAAACCGCCGGAGCTTTCACCACCAATTAACGAGTCGTCGGCTTCCATTTGCGAGCTGATATGCTTAAAGCCTACTGGAACCTCAAAGCTCTTTTCGCCATGATCAGCAGCGACTTTATCGAGTAGATGCGTGGTTGCGATATTACGAACAACAGAACCTTTCCAGCCTTTGTATTCCAGCAAGTAGTAGTAAAGTAGAAGCAGCACTTCGTTTGGGTGAATGAAGTTGCCTTTCTCATCGATAATACCTAAACGGTCTGCATC
>NZ_JAHGAH010000284.1:0-14006 GCF_030248475.1 Vibrio sp. D173a | reverse complement strand
AATGATCACGGGTATAGCATGATCTAAGAAAGCTTGAGTGATGAGTTGGAACAAGGCATCCACACTTGGTCTTTGTTCAATATGGTTAAATAGGGGAGTGTGCACATCACCGCGAATATGGTCTGCATGGTTACATAATTGATTGCACAGTTTTACCGGTTCAACGATTTTCTCGACATCGGCATTAATAAGAATACAGGCTTGAGAAAGCACAACTTGTCCGCCGCCTTTCTTCAGTAATACGCGCTGCGCTGTCCCAACTACTTTTTGTCCACCGATGTTTAGGTTGTAGTCGCCATCACAGTAGGAATTTGGCGTTGCGTGTACGTCGACATTTACACCAAGCTGCTTAAAGAAGACGGTGAGCACGGAACACAAATCAAGGTATGCTTTCTTAATGTCGTATGGCTGATCTTCTGGCCAATGGTAAATATGTGAGAGATTAATGATCCCCGGAACTTGCGGGACTGGTGCGCCCCCTGTTTTTCTTGAGAAGAGCTTCCAGTTTGTGTCTTTAAGGCCTTGTTCAAGTTCATCCGAAATAGGCCACTTCTTTCCTGCCGGAAGAACCAGTGTTGGGCTTTTCACCTGCCATAACAACAGCACCTGAGAGAGTTGATCCGTTTGCACGAGTTTGATCAACTTATCTTCCTTACTGAAGACATCCTCGACTTCAATGGATTGATAACGGATCAGTTTATTTTTGGAAGCCAAATTCAGTCCCTCTTTTTCATCTACTCTTCAGTTTTACTCCAATTTGCTCACAAAATCCAATGGCGCTCTCATTTTTTACATTTATTAATTGTGTTTTAAAACATGAGGTTAATAGAGGTTTTTGCTATTCCTTTGATAATTGAGATAATTTATTTTTATTGCAATTGTTGTGTTCGCAACAGTTGTTGTGTAATCTTTTGCTCGTACCGTTACTACTACATCTAAAAAAGAGAATATCGCTATGAAAAAGACACTCAGCCTCGTTCACCGAATCAGCTCTATGACTGCATATATGTTTATTATGAGCTTTTTCACCAGTACCGTATTTGTTGAACTTTTTGGTGATCAGCAGGCGATTGTTGCGGTGAAAACCTATATCTCGTATGCGATTTGGGCGGTAGTACCTTTAATGGCAGCGGCAGGAATCACAGGAGCTAAGATGGCGCCTAAAGTGAAAAAAGGCCCTATCGCTGCTAAGAGAAAACGCATGCCTTTTGTCGCCATGAACGGTGTTTTAATTCTTGTCCCTGCGGCGATTTACCTTCAGCATCTTGCTCTGCTTGGGCAGTTTGATACCACTTTCTATGTGATACAAGTCGTTGAGCTGCTCGCAGGCTTCACAAACTTGACCTTAATGACACTGAACATTCGTGACGCAAGAGCACTAAAACAACCAAGAAAAACGGTGAAATCAATGGTTATGTAAAGCATAAAAAATTTTTGTTGTTCATTGCTTAAACGATAAATAGAATCCGCAGTCTATTTAATTCTAAGGCGATGAAATTATGAAAAAGTTAATGACTGCTGCAGCATTAGCAACGTTATTAACTGGCTGCGTGACCTTCCCAACACAAGAGTCCGAGCAAGTAAAAGTGATTTGGGACGATGTAAACGCAATCGCAAACTGTCAGCACCTTGGCACCGTGATAGGCTCTGAAGGCCATTTTTACGACTACTGGCTGCACGCAGATAAAGACATGGTTTGGGGAACACTCAGCCAAATGCGTATCAAAGCAGCAGAGTTAGGCGCGGATACGCTTTACTTGTATCAACCGCTAGGATTCTCTAGCTCAGTGACTATGTTCGCTAACGCATACCAGTGTAAAAACTAAAAGAAAAGCAGACGTGATAGTCTGCTTTTTTGTTTTGATATCTAGGGTCTGTTGACCTTTCGAGCTGATTTTTGCAGCGAGTTGTTGGATATTTATACAAGACAGAGACTTTGCTATGTAGCTAATCTACATGAGAAGTCGATAACGCAGTAGAAATGACCAACAAACGCTGCCCAAAGGGTTCGGCTAGGCGCCCCCGACTAAAATCGTTTTATGCTTTGTTAAGGAGTATTTGCTTAGAATGACTAGGCGACACACTCCTTAACAAAGCATAAAACGATTTTGACAAGGCGTCCCCATCCGAACAAAATTTAACAGCGAGAGATCAACAGACCCTAATGTTATCTCTATTTGATGCAGTTATTGCCTAGCGCAATTACGGTTTAATGTAGCTACTGTCTAATTTAGCCCTGCGGTCGCCATCGCAACAGAATCCGTAAAGGATAGGGTGAAGGCTTCATCGGTGTTAAGCACTTTTGCAGGGAACTCTAAGCTCAATTTCATCTCTGGCGCCACTTCAGATTTAATACTCGTAATGAACTTACGTGTTTCACCCGGAGATATACTCATCTCTGTGCCGCTATCTGGGCCAAGCTCGGCAATACCGATGGTCGTCAGTCCGTTCCCTTCGCTATCGACGAGGCTGAGTAGCGATTCCGATTTATAAATCAACTCACCTTTATCGGTCTGATACGCTCTAAAAGTATTGAAGTTCGGCTGTAATTCACCGTCAGAAGAGAGGTTAGTCACAGAGAAGGTGACGTTAGCGCCATCAAACTTCTCGACTCTTACTAGTACGTTAGCATCTTGATAGCGTGCGGCGGCCGCTGCAGCTGCCATTTCTCGTTGTCTTTCTTTCTCACGTTCGATTTCTGCCGCGCGCGCTTTTTCGGCTTCAATACGTACTTCTGCGATTGTGTACGACTTATCAACCATGGCCAATAGAGCAGGAATAGAGTAGGCAGACAGACCTTCTAAGTGGTCAAAATCAATCTTGGCGTTGGTTGTTAGCTTGTTGGTCGAGAACTGACAATGTCCGTCGATAAGGCTTACAAACGCGACTTCAAACGTTTTTTGTAACTTGCTTACCTCTAAGCCGGCTTTCTCGATGTTTTCGCGCACTTGCTGGATTTCTTCTAGTGACTTCTTCGGCAGCAAGCCGTTTGGAGAAACATCGTTAGAAACAGAGACCAGCGCTTCTGTGACGAATGGGTTGTTCTTTGCCGGAACAACGGTCGTGACTAGGTTGGATTGCGTGATGTCTTCACCCAACAGCACAGTCATTTTTTGAGACACGGCGGTTTTGTTACCTGCTAGTACGTCGCTACAGTTTGGTGAATTGCTCGCGTGTGCTACTTGCATGGCTGCGAGTGAAAGTACGGTGGACAAGCCTGTGACAACAAGTCCTTTCGATGGTCGAATGTTCATCCTGATAAACCCCTCTGTAATATGATGCGCTAAGCCGACGTGTATAAGTCCAATCACGGATTGGTGTAGCGACATTCAGAATGGTTGTAGTTGCGTCCTTGCGGCGTTCATCTTCACAGACTGCTTTGCTGATGGTTTCAGCGCAACTTTTGATAGTGATAAGCCCTCATGATCAAAAGTGTTTGAATTCGCAGATGATGCGACAAAGTCGATGCCTTTTTTCTGAAAGATAGACGTAACTTTTCAAGGCTTCAAATGCGTGATCAAGATCTCTTTTTTGCGATCGTTAGAGGATCAAGCGAAAACAGACACTTAACGTAGAGAGTTGATTTTGAGAGAAAAAAATAAATTTTTTGGGGAACTTTTTGAAACGCTGCCTTCGAGACTTAATTCGCATCTCAAAGGCAGGTATTTGGATTCTAAGGTGTAATTTATATTACAGCGCGTTCAGTACGTCGGCTAAACGAGTCACGGCAACTTTGAGCTCTTCAGGCGTTGCGTTGGTGAAGTTGAGTCGCAACGCTGCTTTGACTTCTGATCCTTCTGGATAGAACACTGGGCTAGGTACAACAGCCACACCGTTCGCAAGCAATGATTTTGCCAGTTCAAAGGTATCGCATTCTGGAATTTCCACCCATACAAACATGCCACCGTCAACGGGCTTCAATACACAATTGCTAGGAAGCTGTCTTTCTAGCTCTGCGTACATGACATCGTAACGTGACTTGTAGAGCTCACAAATGGTGCTGATGTGAGTTTCAAAGTTATCGTGCTGAAGCAGACCGTGCAGAAGTGCTTGCATTGGTACGCTGGAATGCAGATCCGCACCCTGTTTGATTTTAATCAGCGGTTCTAGATAACTGCTTTTACCTGTCACCACACCAATGCGAAGACCCGGAGAAGCGATCTTAGAGAATGAACGCAGCACGATAGAATGCTTAGGACAGAAATCAGAGACAAGCGGCAGTGCTTCACCGGAGAAACGCAACTCACGGTAAGGTGCGTCTTCAATAAAAGCGACGTTGTATTGAATACAAAGTTCTGCAACTTTCTGACGTGTTTCTAGCGCCCAGCAAACCCCTGTTGGGTTATGGAAATCGGGTACAGCGTAGAACATCTTCGGTTTTTGTTCTGCAAAGCATTGCTCTAGCTCTTCAAGGTTTGGACCAAATTCTGTTTGAGAGACAGTCACGATGTCCGCCTGAACCAAACCAAACACCTGCATTGCACCAAGGTAGCTTGGTGCCTCCATCACGACTTTATGACCTGGGTTTACATAAGCACGTGCAATCAGATCTAGGCCTTGCTGAGAGCCTGTAGTAATCATTGCGGCGTGTGTTTCAGGCAGTTTGAAGTAGCCGTTTAGGAACTCTAGCAGTGGCGCGTAGCCTGCTGTTGAGCCGTATTGGAAAACTTCAGGCATGTTTGCCAAGTTTTCTAGCGTCGGCTTCATTAAGTCGATAGGGAAGGTCTTTTCATCGGGCAAACCGCCAGCAAGCGAGATGACGTTTTTATCGCTAGCGGCAGCGAGGATCTCTCGAATGTACGATGACTTTACTTGTTGTAGTGACTGTGCGATTTCCATGCGTTGTGCTTCTCGTATTTTTTTAATTTTGGTTTTAGTTGAAAGATATTATATGGGAATTGTTAAACTTGGTGTGTCCATATATGCTGTTAAACATGTCCATTTATGCTATTTAAGTAAAACGCCCACTTATGAGCCAGCAACAGGTTTCCAGAATCAATGATGTGTTGTTCTACATTCATCAAGACATCGGTAGAGAATTATCCGCCAAAGAGCTGGCTGATGTAGCAGCGTATTCTGAGCAGCATTTCCACCGTATTTTTAAAGACGTTGTTGGGGAGTCAATTCACCAATACGTTCGTCGCACCCGAATGGAATACGCCGCAAACCAGTTGATGTTTGATACCAAATCATCGGTATTGGAGATTGCCAATAAGTGTGGTTTCAGCTCGGTATCTTCGTTCAGCCGTGCGTTCAAAGCCACGTTTGATATGTCTCCCGGCGCTTGGCGTAAGCACGATTTGCAAGTCGCTGAGAAGCCATACCTCAAAGACCCAGAAGTGGCGGCGGGTTACCATCGAGTCGCGAAGCGTACCTTACCGGAGCCAAAGATAGTTGAAGTGCCACAACGCTTTGCTGCTTACGTTCGTCATGAAGGCTACAACCGTTCTATTCGCAATGCTTGGTTGGTGCTAAAAGCTTGGGCGAACTCAGAGCATCGTGACTTTTCCACCCAATACGGTTTGCATCATTCTAATCCTGCTTGGGTTGAGTTAGATAAATGCCGCTACGTTGCTTGTATGGCAATTGATAAGCCGCTTAAGTATCGTGGCGTTGTGAATCAAATGACCATTCCGGGTGGCTTACATGCGGTATTTCGACTTACTGGGGTGTATGGTGAATTGCTGCCGCAGATCAGTATGGTATTAGAGAAATGGCTGCCCAATTCGGGCTTCAAACAACGCTCGACGCCAGCCTACGTGCACTACCATAAAAACCATTTCCTCAATCATGAAGAGGCGTTCGAGTTAGATTTCTATTTACCGATCAGCTTCTTTTAACGAAAAATAGCGAAGCCATAAAGTAGGCTTTGAGCGGATGAGAAAGCCCACGATGTGCTTGTTTTATAGATACTTTTGTAAATAGATGACAAACGGATGAAGTTATAAAGTGTCGGTCAAAATGTGCTCAAATCGACAATTTACCTTTGGCTGAAATGCTATGGTGGCTTTAAGCGTTGCTTAGGAATTAAGCAGCTTATTTAACTAAAATGTACTCAGCCAAAGAGGTCTCTATGTTAGGTGAAAATCACTCATTAACTCATGAATTCCCAGAACATTTGGATACCATCACTCAACTGACGGCAAACGACAGTGCGTTTGCTGAAAATGCAAAAAACTACAACCAGCTCGACAAAGAAATCCGCGAACTCGAATTGCAAGGAAACCCAATCGACGACCATGAAATGAACACACTCAAACACAACAGAGCGGAGCTAAAAGACTGGCTCTCCTCAAAAATTATGAGCGCAAAATTTAACGGTTATGTTTCATGGATAGCGGCTCGATGATTCGAGCCGTTCTTGTATTTGGCCTCGATTACTTGATAAGAACGGCTTAGTTAACTTATGGCTCTGCTAATTCACGGTTTAGCTAATTCACGGTTTAGCTAACTTGCGGGTAAGTGACCCGTCTTCACCCAAATCACCGTTTCTTCGTCGACAAAAGGGAAATGCTCACTCATATGAGAGAAGGGCTAGCAATCCAATCTTGTTGATGGGTTTTAATCACTAAACGTTGTGAGAAGTCCATATTGAGCATTGTGTGTTTCCAATCCTACCCCCGTATTGACTAAGTATATGCCGTTTTACCCGTGGCAGCTTTCACCCCTTCAAGCGAGGGAGTATCCCTTGCTTACCCACATCGAGCAGCCAAAAGAGAGCGAGACGATGATGATCATATAGAGCTTAAAGAGTGGTGAACTCTCATTAACCTTATGATTGCTATTGATAATTTTCATAGAATAAAAATTTACAATTTATTACATGCCTCGCTTTTTTTAGGCTTTTTTTAGTCTTTGTTATGTTATAACATCTGCAAAATATTAAGTAGTGTTATAACATAACAAAGTAAGGAAAAACGTAGTGAATAAGAAATTGGTCTCTTTAGCGGTTGGTAGCTTGTTTGTCTCCCCAGTTTTTGCCGATACGCTCTCAAACCCTCAGATCGGCGTGGTACTAGACGGTTACTATCAAGATGGCCAGCGTAACAACTCAGAGCGTGAAGAAGGTTTCGGCCTTGGTCACACTGAGGTGAACATGTCTGCAAACATCGATGATAAATTCCACGGCTCACTGACGGCGGTTCTTGAAAACCACGGTGATGAAACCGAACTGATGCTTGAAGAAGCGTTCATCGAGACTCTAGCTCTTCCATACGGTTTAAATGTGCGTGCAGGTCGATTCCTTTCTGATTTTGGTTACCTAAACAACCAGCATATGCATACCGACAGTTTCGTAGAGCGACCAATCGCTTATCGTACTTTCCTTGGTTCGCATTACTACGATGATGGTGTACGCGCAAACATCGTGCTACCCACTGATCTTTACGTGAAGTTTGGTGTAGAAGCGCTAAGCGGGAGCAAGATGTCTTCTGTTGAAGATGGCTCTGAGGTGGGTGTTTACACAACAACGTTGAAACTGGGTGACGACTTCTCTGAGTCTTCAAGCTGGCAGTTTGGCCTAAGTTACCTACGTAACGAAAACGGCAAAGTGACGGAGTTTGAAGATCACGACCACGGTCATGCAGACGTGCATGGACACGATCATAGTCACGGTGCCGCGGTAACTGGCGCTAACCTTTACGGCGCAGACTTTGTATGGAAGTGGGCACCAGACGGCAACTACAAATACAGCAACTTCACACTATCTGCTGAATACATGCTGCTAGACGGTGTGGTAGATAGTAAGTTCAAAGACGATGCAGAATCACCAGATAATCTAAGCGCTTACTACGTGTCAGGTGTTTACCGTTTCAACCCAAGCTGGTCTGCAGGTCTACGTTACGGTGAGGCAGAAAGCTACGATGGCCACGCACACGGTGACCACATGCACTTCACGGCTCTAAAAGACAAAGAAATGGATGCGATGATCGCGTGGGATTCTTCTCACTTCGGTACAATCCGAGCGCAATACTCTCGTATCGACAACCAAGACAGCGAGACAGACAACGTATTCACTCTGCAATACGTGATGACATTTGGAGCGCACGGTGCACATGCGTTCTAAGCTTACGCTCAGTAAATGCAGTGTAGCGATGATGGCGGCGGGGGCTGCCATCATCTCTTCGCCTGCTTTGGCGCTGAACATCTTCGTCTGCGAGCCAGAATGGAAAGCCTTTCTTGAAAGCCATGCGCCAGACGCCACCATCTATTCTGCGACGACCGCTAAGCAAGATCCCCATTACGTGCAAGCGCGTCCTTCTTTAATTGCCAAAATGCGCCAAGCGGACATCGCAATGTGTTCTGGTGCGGAGCTAGAAGTCGGGTGGCTGCCAATGCTGCAAGTTCGCAGTAGTAATAGCGCGGTGCAAAATGGCGCATCAAGCATGGTTTACGCGACCGATTTCGTGCGTATGTTAGACACCCATGATCATGTCGACCGCAGTATGGGGGACATACATGCGCACGGAAACCCACATGTGCAGTTTGCGGCGAATGACATGATTCCCCTGTCACGGGCGATCACTGATCGCTTGAAAACCATCGATCCAGATAACGCGCCAACCTACCAACTTAACGGCATGAAGTTCCGAGCTCATTGGCGCAAAAAGCTGAATGAGTGGCACGAGAAAGCGGCACCGTTAAAAGGCAAACAAGTTGTCGGTTATCACGCTACCTATCGTTATCTTTACGATTGGCTTGGTATGGAGCAAATCGCTGACCTTGAACCGAAGCCGGGAATCTCGCCAACCACTTCTCATCTGCAATCATTAACCAAGTTAGAGGCCAATAGCTTTGATGCGATTGTATTCTCATCGCACCAAGATAAACGCCCCGCGAACTGGTTACAGCAGCAGACAGACAAGCCTCTGATCCAGTTACCGCTCACGGTTTCTAACGGACAAAGTCTTGATGAAATGTACGACCAAGTCATCGACGAATTGCTAGATGTGCTGGTGCAGCCTGATCCGGTGAAGAGCTAAACCATGACAGAGTACGCATGGTTATTGCCCGCGGTACTGTGTGGCCTGATCGCGTTAGTCGGTAATGTCGTGCTTGGTCAACAAGTGCTAAAACGCCAAATCATCTTCATTGATTTGGCGGTGGCACAAGTTGCCGCATTGGGGGCCGCACTAAGTCATTATTGGCTGAACCAATACGCGCTCTTCTCGGGTTCCTTCTTCGGCGAGATGGTCGGCCCTTGGGTGATGTCGTTATTGCTGTGTGGTTTGATTGCCTTAATGGAGAAGCGTTACCAACAGCATTTGGAGCCGATGATTGGCAGCTTGTTTGTGGTCTCCGCCTCATTGGCGATCTTACTCGTAAGTAAAGATCCGCATGGTGCAGACTTTATCCAAGGCATTCTTAACGGGCAGTTATTGTGGTCGACATGGGATGATGTGTGGCCCTTGGCATTAATAACCGCGGCGATGTTGCTGTTGGTTTGGCTAAAACCTGCATTTATGCAGGGCAGTGGCTTTTACCTGATCTTTGCTATCTTGATGCCGATTACGGTCAAGCTCACGGGCATCTATTTAGAGTTTGCTCTGTTAGTTATTCCGGCTTTGTGTGCCGCGGCGTTAAAAGGAACGAGATTCTTCATTGCGAGCATCAGTATCGGCTTTGTGGGGATTTTGTCTGGCATTTCGGCGTCAGCTCGGTACGACTTACCGAGCGGAGCGAGCATTGTGATAACTTTATTTATCGCGGGTATGCTGTTTAATCTCTTGGTTCAGCCTTGGCTGCATAAATCGCCCTCCATTAATGAAGAGACGGCGTGACTATTCTCCAAATGATAAAAAGGCTCCGCGTGAACGGAGCCTTTTGTTTAGCACTGCTTTTTCTTATTAGTAACCATGTAGACTATTAATAGATTACTTAGTCACTTATATTTCTCCCTCTATATTAGCAAGATTTGAACAGAGGGAGAGTCTGAGGTTGGATTGAATCTGTCAAAGTGTTATCCAGCGCAGGGAATAATTGATTAATTCCCGTTTCAGATAGCCCTAACCATGCCATTAAACTCGCATGAAGCTGATCGGAAGAGATGGTTGGAATCACACGCCCACGCGAGAGCAAGTAAGGGCTTGTCTCAGATAAGTCTGGATATTCACCCACGATCGCTTTTCCTGCTACACCGCCGCCCATCACCAATGCGTGGCTTGCCCAGCCGTGATCCGTACCATCCGTACCGTTTGGAATCAAAGTACGGCCAAATTCCGAATGGGTGAACGTCGTTACCTGATCAAACAAGCCATTGTTTTCCAAAGCCAATTGGAACGCGGCCATCGCTTCTGCCAACTCTTGCAGCAAACCCGTTTGGCGGCTAATTTGAGCCGAGTGCGTATCGAACCCACCTAACTTACAACTAAAGTACTGCGCAGGATGCTGGAACTGATCTTTATGCAGCAGCAACTTAAATACCGCTTTTAATTGATTACCGATGCGTGTTTCTGGGAATACCTCAGTAATCTCGGCATTCAAAATGGCGCTGAACTCCTGATACATTCTGGTTGAATCCACTGCAACACCAGCATAATGAGACTGAAAAACATTACCGTAACTGCCCGTGTTTTGCAGTTGATCAAACAGATCTCGCGAACGTTGGTCATTAAAAATATCGCTCGGTGGTTGAGAGCCGACCGAGTTAGATTGCGCCTCGATACAGTTGGTCCACACTTGCGTGCCGCCAATATCAAACATTGGTGACAGCTCATTTAGACTGCGCAGCATAGTGCCGAGCTCTGTGGAAGTCTTAGCACCAAAGCCCTCTTTAGATAGAGACTTAGTCGCGTGAGACTGAACCATAGTGGATTGATGAGAGTGGCTGAACAAATGAGCGGGGCGAGTACTCTCACCATAAATCACATTATTCACGCGCTGTGTCAGTGGACCTAGGTTCACAACAGGTACAAGGTTAGCATTATCCCAATAGGTCTTGAGCGCTGCCATGGCAGGGTTTAATGCCAGTTTGGCGTCATCATTGACCGCATCTAAATGAATACAGCTCGTCTCATCCAAAGCTAAGCTGCCACGCAGTGCACGATACTGGCTGTTCGCCGGTGCGGCCGTAGGGATCAGCATATTGTAGCCATCGTTGCCGCCCGCAAGGTCGATGCCCACTACGGCGCGATAGCCGTTTTTGAACTGATTGAAAGAGTCTGCAAAGGCAGGAAAAGCAGCAAGGTTAAGTGCAGAAACCCCAACACCAGCGGAACCTGCTTGTAAAAAACGACGTCGTGTTAAGTTCATGATGATTACCCCTGTGTGATGAATTCTGGTGAAAGCAGTGCGTTCATAACGAGATTCTTAATCTCTTTGCGCCATTTAGATTGGCGACTTGGGCACTGGGCGAGGTAATCGAGATAGCATTGACGAGCTTGCTCACTCATTTGATAAGCAAACAAATGCTCGTTGAGGTAATCCACTACGCCTTCGTCATCAAAAGCAAGGTATCGGGTGAACAGCACTTCATCCATGTACCAATCTTTGGCCTCTTCCTCGAAGCGAGCGACAAGCTCACGGAACTGAATCCCATATTGGTAGATATCATGCCATTGGTACACATTGAATTCTGGTGCCACCAGACCATTAAAATCAGGGTGGTTTGGCGCATCATCAGGTTGGTAATAATAAAACACAGAAGGTGCAGACAGTGGCAACGTTCGGTTATACCAATTGAACTGTTTTGGCCACATCAGTACGCCGTCGCGTCGCTTCACTTGTAGCGCGCGCATCGCATGGGTAAACACAGAAAGCGGGTCACGCAATTTACCCACCGTGCTGCCAGAGCGAAGCGCGTCTTTATCCGTGAGAATCGCGATTATTAAGGCTTGCATGTCGCCATCAGAACGTTTGAACGCACGGCGAACACGGCGAATATAACCCGCTCTTGGATTGCTGGTCACAAGTTTGTTGATGAAGAACTTAGTCACAAAGGTGTAGAGCGTGTTTTGGTTCATCAAATGCTCGATCACCGCTTCCAGCTCTTCTTCTGCACCGACACCGCCAGGGAAGGTTTTACCAAGAATGGGCTTCTCACCCATATCGTGCTCGCCACGTGGTTCCATTGGCTGGCTGTACTTATCATTACCGCGAATATCGATGAACTTCCAACCGGTAAACACACGCGCAAGTTGCTCGATGTCTTCTTGAGTGTAAGACGCCACTTCGTTACCTTCGGCATCCAAACGCACTTCACCGTTGTTACGCAGTTTAACTGGGCCGAGCGTGAACAGTTGCAACAGTTCACGTGCGTAGTTTTCATCTGGGGCAGTGAGCTCGTTAGAAACGTTATTCACAAAAGTCAGGTACTCACCCATGATTGGCGATTTCGACACAAAGCGAATCACATCGCGGAAGTTTCCGAAGGCATTGTCGAGCAACCCGTCGAAGTAATTACACATGTAGCGACGCTTAGAAGCCGCTTTAAATGCCGGATCTTTCACGCTGACTACAAAGAGTTGAGACAGGGTATAAGCAATACGCTGACGCAAGATATCATCGCCTTCGACTGTCATGCGTGTCCAGCTGCTGGCGTAATATAAGCTTTGCCCTAAGTCCGGTACGTTGAGCTCATCTTGCTCAAAATGCTTCAGCCAAGAAGACGGTGTAATAAGTGTTTGTTGAGCGACCCAGTTTTCAATGCTTCCCGATTGAACAAGATCATTAATGTCACGTTGGGATGGCCCGAACGTGCACTGTTGCAGCGTTCTTGCTGCATCTATGTAAGCCTGATTCATTTTATCTCCCGTAGGTTTTGTTATCTTTCTCAGGTAAGGCGTCCTTTGCTACGTCCATATTTAAAAGCACGCCGTATCTTTAAATCGTAATCGAGAATTTCGATAACAAGAATGTAATACCCACAGGTTTATTGTGACTTTGCTGCATAATCTAAGAATTAGTTTTATGAGCTCTAAATGAAAGGCGAGTTATTCAACAAACAGCGCACTTATTACACCGCCATATCGACAGAACGGTGACGGAAACCCGTTATTTTGCAAACCATCATCAAGTTGTCTTGATTAGTTCACATCCGGCTCCCAGACTGTTCCTATAGTTTGAAGTAAATATGAAAGACCCTGCGTATGGAAGCGCAGCTGTAACGTGGCTGGGCATAAAAATAAAAAACGCTAGGGAAAAAGCGAATTTGTAATCTCAACATTTAAGGAAGACCAAGATGAAAGCGGAAAAAGTAGCAGTTGTTACTGGTGCGGCTCGTGGTATTGGCCAAGCGATTTGTGAGCAATTACTGGAAGATGGATTCCACGTCGTCGGGCTAGACATATCGCCTGTGGAATGGAGCCAGTCAGCGCAGCTAAGCAATTATCAAGTCAATTTGTGCGATGCAGCAGCGGTCAGCGAAGTGGTAGACAGTATCGTAAGGCAGCATGGAAGAATCGATGCGCTGGTTAACAACGCCGGTATCACGCGTGATGCATTGTTGCCAGACATGCTAGAGCAAGATTGGGACAGCGTTATCGACGTAAACCTAAAAGCGGTATTCTTGCTCACTCAACGCGTCGCGCCAGTGATGCTAGAGCAGGGTACTGGCAGCATTGTCAGTATCTCTTCTATTGTGGGTACGGATGGCAACATCGGCCAGAGTAATTACGGCGCAAGTAAAGGCGGTGTCATCTCGATGAGCAAAGGCTGGGCGAAAGAGCTATCAAGAAAGGGCGCTCAGATCCGTGTCAATTGCGTTGCACCAGGCTTTATCGCCACCGATATGACCAAGAACCTGCCAGAAAAAGTGATTCAAATGATGGAGGGCAAAACTCCATTAGGTCGAATGGGCTCAGTACAAGACATCGCCAATGGCGTCTCCTTCTTAACCTCCGACAAGAGCGCCTACATCACAGGCCAAGTACTCAAGATTGACGGCGGGTTAGTGCTTTAACCTTCAACACTCAGCCTCAAATAACAAACGCCCTTTGCTTATGTGAAGGGCGTTTTTGTTGGGGGGGGGTAATTGAGTTGGTGGCTAACAGTTGTCGAGTAGACGACAC
>NZ_JAHGAH010000283.1:0-7589 GCF_030248475.1 Vibrio sp. D173a | reverse complement strand
GAAATGTACAGCAAAGATCAACACGTTTAATAATCCACAACTTCAATCGTTATATGCTGGGCACCAAGCAATGATCCATAGCTCAAGGTTTCACCACAATGAGGACACTCAAACTCTTCATTGGCCTCGATACATTCATCTTCGCTCCAGTCCAACTTTAGAGGTGGCCTTATTAAGGTTAGTGGATGGTATACAGAAGAAGTGGTGCTGGTAATTAAGAAGATGCTTGACGGTTGGTTGTGCCTACTCTAGTCTCGCTTCCCTTCTTGGTGCCTTTTTAAAATCCGTCCAAGACTTTCGATGAGGCGCCTTGAGGAAGAATAGAGGACGTTTTGTTCTCTTTGGCGGCTTTTGTACCATTCTAATGCAGCGATTGGCAGGATTTGCAAAAGGCGCTTCTTGCTAATAGGTAGCATTCATCGTTTAAGGCTTTGTTTATATATCTTTCGCAATGTAGCACGATTCATTCCAAGCATTCGTGCGGCCTGTGCCTGATTGCCTCGGGTATACAGCAAGAGCACTTCGACAATCGTGCACTTCACTTCTGGTAGTAATTGGCTGAGATCGGGCGCTGCATGCTTTTTATCTGCAATGCCTGTCAATTCAAGCTCTTGTTTCACACATTGAACCACCTCATCCTGCGTTATCAAGGTCGTCATATTTTTTCCTCTTACTTTTTTCTTCTTTGAACGATGTATAGCAATGTGCGACTAAGCGCCCTTGTTGGGTTTTGTAAGGCAAACCAGAATTACCAATGTTGATCCTTTTTCGCCAGACTACCAGTGCCTCTAATGAGCTCGCAGCGTTCATTTTCGCTGTATTTTTTCGAAGTATCCGTCAAAGCTCATGAATTAAGCGCAGCTGTATAGAAAATGAATAAGCTCGCAGTCCGAATTAACAGGAAAGTTCCCTAAATCTTTTGTTGATTTGGATGAGAGTAAGATCACAGCCTTTGTAGGCAGAGTGCTCTTCCGTGCCATAGATTAAGATGATTTCTCTTAACGCGATAGCCAATAGCCTAATTGCTACCTGAGTCACACTTTTACAAGGTCTGACGTGCAAGGCTAAAATCACAAAATAACGCCCCCTTCCTTTATTTTAAAAGCGCAAAAAGTGCTTTGAAAAGGAAATGTCGTGCAATTCACGACCGAGAATCACTTTTTCCCGCATAAAGAATAAGCACCTTGATTCATTTCGATTGTTAGAATCCAAAGTTATTTGTTTTTGGAAACAGCAATGAAATCGTCGCAACCTGATGCTTCAAAAGAGGTCTACCCACGGATCGGTAAAGTCTATGAAGTTCACTCAGATAAATCTCGCGTTAAAGTCAATTTTCACGGGAATCCAATCGGTCAGCCTATATGGGCAGTCATAGGCCGAGCGTTTAAAGCTTCTGACATAGATCTCGCTATTGATAATCAATTGAACTGCCAAATCAACTTTATGGATGGCGATCTTAGCCTTCCTATCCTTGTTGACATCTTCACCTCTCTACTAGAGGAAGACCTATTGATACTCCGAGCCAAAAACATGGTTGTTCAAGGCGATGAAAGTGTCGTCCTACGCTCAGGGGAGACTCAAGTATCAATGACGGCGAAAAGTGGCACGGTTAAAACCACCGCCCAAAACATCAATACTTCGGCAGATAAATTACAAAAAATTCAAGCGACCAAAGTGCGTTTAAACTGATTGAAAAGGAAAAAATTATGGCATCAACCATCGGCGCTAATGGGCTGAGTATCGTTCATAAAGGCTCAGGCGGTGAAGCGAATGCGTCTGTGCCGGACGTTTGTTTAACCAAAGTCGGAAAGCCTGTTGTTCCTATTCCGTACGGCAATAACGCTAAATCCGCCGATTTGGTGGACGGCTCAACCAGTGTCACTGCCGATGGTGGCAACAGTATTGCTTTGCAAGGCAGTAAGTTCTCAAAAAGTACTGGTGATGCCGCTGGCGATAAAAAAGGCGTGAGTTCAGGAACCATTGAAGGAGAAGCGAAGTTTGTGACGTCTTCTCCGGATGTTCTTATCGAAGGAAAAGGAGTGGCACGCCAAAGTGATCAAATGACCATGAACAATGGCAACACCATGTGTTTTGGCGTACAGAACCCATCTTTCTCGGTCGAAGAAGATCTTGAAGAGACCTTTATCATGGACGTTTGCGTGCGTCATCCAAATGGTCAACGGCTGGTGAATGCGCCATTTAAACTCAGTGATGAGCAAGGTTCGACGGTATATGAAGCCACTTTGGATGATAAAGGGCGCAGTGATGCCGACCCGCTCAAAGGTGGCAAGGTCAAACTGCTGGTCGAAGAGAGTCAAGACCCGTTTGTGGTGACTCCGGTTCGTCGCGATAACCCTCGCCATCTAGACAGCCAATCGGATGATGATTTTTTCAATATCGCTTCCCAAGGTCAGCGCGGCTTTTGGCAGCCAACCAGAATTGAGACCGTTGGCACGGCTTGGGGCAGTATTGGGCAAACGTTGAGTAGCGATCGCTATTTCCAAGACATGGTCAGTGCCGAGGTCATTCAGCACTTTACCCATTATCACCCAGACACAACATTCGATATATCAAAGACCTGTGATGCACTCATTGGCAACCTTGATCAACCCTTGCCGCATACCACTGAATCGCTGCTCGCTTACACCCTGCCTCAAGTTCTAGAAGAAGGAGAACTACTGTCGGTACTGCTGAGGTTAGCCCCGCATGAGACCACTGACCGAATGCTGGCGTACATGCGTGCGCGAGGTAAAGGCAACCCACAAACCTATTTGGCTGACTACGATTGGCAAGCAGCAGAAAAGAGCATCAATAGTGAACTCGACGCGCTGCTTAACAAGCTGAAAAGCCGGTTAACCTTCTTACGTGATGAAGCCAGCAAACTGCAATACGCATACCTGTCTGAGGATGTGTTCGATAAGCACATCGATACGTTAAGCTCGTACATGAAGTTACTACCCGACCTCATTTCTGGTGTGTTCAATAAAATGCAAACCAAAGCCAGCGAGCTTCTGGCGAGCACAGATAACGTAAAGGTCATCAAAGCGGCAGACGACTTACACTCGATTGAGAGTGAATCGATTGAAGCCGTTGTCAACACCACGAAAACCATCGACACGGTCGAGCCATTCATGAACGAAGTGGCTGGTGTGATTGAGAATGTCATTCCGATTTATCCGGTGCGTTATGGATACGCGAATTTCTTTGATGAATTGATGCCAGCGCAAGCCCCGCCGAGCATGACAGAAATGAGCGGAGCTACCGGGCTGAAAGACACCGGTGGCTACCTACTTCGCCTTCTACGTGAGGGCTGGTTGTACATCAAAGAAGAGAGCGAAGAAGAGACCGCGCCTTTTCACATCTTCAAATACGCACAAACTGAAACCGCAACTGGTGTGATTGAAAAGTTTGAGAAATACTATTTCACCAATGAAGAAAACGCTCAAGAGGGTTTAACGCTCGATACCTCATCGGGCTCCACGTTCTATCCTTTTGCGTTTGTGACGCCAAAAGCGAAAAAGATTTCCATCGTTTACTCTGAGCACGAATGGTCTGCCGCCATCATTGATAACATGAACAGCGATGAAGAATTGCGCAAAAAGGCGATGCAGCAGGTGGATTTGACTGCGCAACAAACCGAGTTTAGTCAAGCGGCAACGCAAGAAAACCTCAGCACCTTGGTGGAAGATTACCGCAATAACGATGAAAAGTGGTTGGCAGACAAAGACAGCGCGAAGCCGATGCCTCATGGCCTTGATTTGGCAACCACCACATTAAGTTATCATCTTGATGCTGAAGGCATTGTCGAAACCATGCAAAAAAGCCATAGCGAGCATAAAGATGGCGCTTTGGTGGTTTTGTTTGACCCTGTTGGTCGTCAGCGTGATATTGCCAACAAGCTCAGTATGACGATCGCCGATGGTCAAGCCTACCAACAAAACAACCTCTATCCATTGACGATAGGCACTTATGCTAAAGCCTGTATGGACAGCGCAGTGCCTGAAGTCAGTAAGGCCGCGCAAGAAAACCTTGATACACAAGCTTTAACTGACTTTATAAATGCAAGTCAAGTCCAAATGGACAAGGTTGCTAAAGAAACTCAGCAGTGGCTGAAGATGATGGATTACTTTGTTGCGGGAGAGGGAGCAAAAGACGAGATAGGCTCGCTGACGTTCTATCTACAAAATTATTTTGATGTTCGCCAAGAGGGCATAGTTAACCCAGCGATAGAGCTGGCTAAATTGATGTGCTTGCTTGGTACACTCTTTGAAGGTGTGACCGCCAGCGAAGAAGGTATGAAAACCATGGACGATTGGGTGGGGCAAGCGTTTATGACGGAGGCATTAACCCCTGAAGATAATGCGGTGGGTGCCGCTTTTAAAATCGCAGAACGCATTTTTACCCAGTGCCAAGGAGGGGATTGGCGTCAGTTGACTGGTGATGCGGGCAATCATGTTTTGAGTTCTATGGGGACTTTTTTGGCACGAATGCCCATCGCTTTCGATTATGTAGGCAAGCAAAGTGGAAAATGGGCCCAAATAGCGGGCAATGCTGGGTTGGAGCGTTTTTATAGGACGACATTTCCTTCGATACTCGATGCGCTTTTGGGGCTAAAAGTAACAGGAAATCGAGTGCAAGTACCTCTTGATGAGGTTGAGTCGCTGCTTGAAAAGCAGGCAAACAAAGGGCGCGCAGCCGCTATATGGCAAAAGACAAAAACCAACTGGCATGAGCGTTTAATTGATTGGTCGGAAGTGAAAGCGGATGCGAAAGAGGAGCGTATATTACAACTTCTTGAGTTTAAGCCAACACCAACCTGCCCTAGGATAATCAAAACAATGATTGATAATCTTGAAAAGGCAACAAAACCAGCCAGCAAAACTGCTATCCACATAAGCGCTTCTGTCGCTGATGCGGGGTTTGCTGCTTGGTCTTTTTTTCTTAATGTCGGGGCAATGTTTGAGATGGGCACTCAAGAAGAATTTACAGCCCTCGACCCAATTACCAATCAAGATGAGCTGTATCGAATACTGAAAGTAAGCTCTACATTAAGCGCTTTGGCTGCCGATAGTGCAGCGCTGGCTCAATATGGTGCGAAATCAGCCAATGCCACCGCTTCAATGCTTAGCAGAGGACTTAACGCTAATATGGTGCAGAAATACCTGCCCACCTTGAGTACCAAACTAGCCGATAAGCTGGGGTTGGCTAATGTGATGGCTCATAGTCAGCATATGGAGAATAACCTCACCAAATTACCAATAAAAAGTCTCGTTGTAGTGGCAACCTTAACTTCTGCTTCTAGTTATGTTTGGGATGCTTCGAAAGCCTATCGAAGTGGGGAGTATGACTTAATGACAGGAAACATAATGGGAGCTGGCTTTACATTACTTATGCTTGGAACTTTATTCGGTGGTCCTGTTGGTTGGGCGTTCTTTCTCGTCGGAATGGCAGGTCTGTTTTGGAGTGATAGCATCATCTCGCGTTATACAAAAACGGGAATAGAGAATCTGCTTTTCAGGTGCTTCTGGGGCAAAAGTGAGGATTACTCATTTTGGAGTTTTATCGACAGAGAAGATACAGAATCCGTCGACAAAAGACTCAAGCTTTATTCGTCTAAAGATAAAAAAGACACTTATTTGCAGTATCTGAAAAAAGCCTTTGAGATAGAGTCTCAAGAGTTTGTTAACTATTTCTACTGGCCACAATTAAATATCGAAAGCACGGTTGTTTCACCAGAGGTTATCAGAGCAGATAAGCTTTATACTTTCCGCTTTGTCTTGCCAGAGTTTAAAATGGGTATTTCTCAACTTCATGGCAGTATGGTTAAACAGTTTTATGATAGGTCTGGGCTTGTATCAACTGTGCCAATGACAGAGAATTTTAAACTCGCTTTGCTTGATGCGCTAAATAACCCACAGCAGTATGAGTTGAAAGAGGACGGCCTTCATTTAACCGTGAAGGTTGAGTGTTCATTTGAACAACGTCGCGCAATCGCAAGTGACCTTAGCTTAAAATGGTGTTACGAGCCAGAACCGTCATTGGTGGTGCCGAAACGCAAGCTAACGTCATCAGGTGATATAGATGGTCTGATGATAGGTATGATTGATGAACGCCCTAACAATAATGAATAAGGATTTGCTATGAAACGTCGATTTTGGGGCATGTTTACCACTAAAGCCCAGCCTTTTTCCAAGTGGTGGCAGGAGTTTCGCTCTGAGGTAATTGTTATTCCAATGGAAGACCCACTCGACCCGATAGTGTCGGTAGATGATAAGGTGCTAACCGTGAGAACAGGCTATCATAATCGGCGCGATGCGATCCTTATTCCGCTGATGCTGGTGTTTAGCTTTATGTCGATTTATACGCTTAATGATTTGGTGCCTGATTTTGACTATGAAAAGAAGGATGCACACGAAACGCTAGAGTTTGTAGCACAACAGAGGGCTCTAAAAAACCCAATGTCTTACATTAATAACCTTGAGAAATATGCCAATGCAATGCTCAACGAAAATGGCGAGGTGACATGGTCTACTTATATAAGAGCTAAGGAAGTCGAAGGTAAACTTAAACACTTCGTGATTGGTTTGCTTCTTTTATGTTTTTTCTTGTTACCGAGCGTTGCTATGTGGCTCATATTCTTTCTAAAACCCAGAGATGCCGAAGTCTACTTTGACCGCGAACGCCAAATTGTTTACTCGTGGCGTCATGGCAGGGTTGGAGCGGCCTACTTTGATAAAATGGGGCTGATTGAAAACCAAGTTGGTATCAATATCGTGTTGCAGTTTGAAAACAAAAAACAAAAAGGCTATCGCCCGATGGCGATTGTCGGTATTGATACGGGTAAGCTCGCTTTTCATACTGAAGCCGATACCACTTACCCATTAGCACAAATCCTAGCGTTTATGGATCATGGTAAAGAGGCAGTCATCACAGTGCCGTCGTTTAAGCGCAAACCAGCAAAGCTATTTTGGCGAATTGATCCCAAGCCAGAAAACTTTGAAGCACGTGTAGATGCAGCATTAAAGGCCGAAGGGGACTTAGTCCATCACTACCAAACCCGCAGACCCAAAGGCCATGCGATTTGAGGTTTGAGAATAATCTCGGCAAGTTAAGTTAGTACGGTAGGGCTAACTTAACTTACCCTCAAGAATATATGTTTTCAAAATACATAATTATGCAGTTACGCTTAACATTATGAACATGTGTGGCGTGTATAGACATGCCACACGTGTCGTTATGCTCGAAAACAATAAAGGGGCAATTCAAATTTAGAAAGTACCAGTTTCACCAGATGGGGGGCGTGGTTTATTCTCTTTTGTCACTGCCATTTTTAAGGCGCGATATATCGTTGCTTCTCCAAGCTCAAATTCTTTCGCAAGTTGACCGATCGTCGCTCCTTCGGCTCGGCGAGAATGTATTGCATCACACATATGCTCGTTGAGTTTGGCTGGCCGCCCAAATTTCACGCCGTTCTCTTTTGCTTTGGCAATACCTTCCGCTTGTCGTTCTGTGCGTAAGTCATTTTCAAATTCAGCAATGGATGCCAGCATGTTAAACATTAATCGACCAGTTGATGTACTTGTATCGAT